>DLXM01000384.1 GCA_003448835.1 Bacteroidota bacterium
CTATTGCAATAGGTTCATTTTCTTTGTCCTCAGATTGGTAATAATCCAGATAAGCATAACCGGTCGGACTCATAATAGCATCATGACCTAATCTCGCTGCAGCAATTCCACCGTCTTCACCACGCCAGGACATAACTGTAGCCCCGGGTGCCAAACCGCCCTCAAGAATTTCATCCCAACCTAGTAATCTTCGTCCGTTTTCAGTTAGAAAGTCATCGATTTGATGGATGAAATAACTTTGAAGCTCATGCTCATCTTTTAATCCCTCCCGTTTGATAACATCCTGAGCAATCTGACTTGCTTCCCAGTGGTCTTTCATTGCTTCATCGCCACCAATGTGGATGAATGTCCCAGGGAAAAGCTCAAGTACTTCAGTAAGTACATCTTTCAAAAAGGTAAATGTTTCTTCAGTTGGACAAAAAATCTCCGGAAAAATACCCCATGTGCCTTGTACTTTATAAGTGTGGTTTAAATCGGTACATCCAAATTCTGGATAAGCAGTAAGTGCCGCGCTTGCGTGTCCCGGTAGCTCAATCTCAGGAATGACAGTGATAAATCTTTCAGTTGCATATTGTACCACCTCCCGAATTTCATCTTGGGTATAAAATCCACCATACCGGATGTTGTCATATCGGCCGGATCCATAATTTCCGATTAGAGTTGAATCTCGCCAGGCTCCGATTTCGGTGAGTTTTGGATATTTTTTGATTTCGATACGCCNNTTAATTTGGGATATTTTTTGATTTCGATACGCCATCCCTGATCTTCTGTCAGATGCCAGTGGAAGGTGTTCATTTTATGCAAAACCAACATATCGATATATTTTTTCACGAATTCAACCGGCAGGAAATGTCGTCCAACATCGAGATGCATCCCCCGATAAGCGAAACGTGGATAATCTTCAATAGTTACTGCTGGAATGGTCCATTGAATTCCATTCAGGACTTCTGTGTAACTACGAAGTTCGATTTCAGGAGGTAGAAGTTGGCGGATTGTTTGTGCTCCGTAGAAAAGTCCCATTGGGTGATTTGCAGTCAACTGGACAGTAGTTTCAGTGACTTCCAATGAATATGCTTCCAAGGTCGCTTTACCTTTTGAGCCACTTATTAAAGCCGGATGCCGGGTAGGATCAAAAGTTGAGTTACTGTGTTCATCCGTCAAACGCAATAAAATTATCCCATTTAGATTGCTCAAATCTGCGTTTTTACTATTAATAATCTCTGGATCAAAAGTTGTCGGTGCTGATATCAATGTTGAAAGGAAATCTGCAACCCGTTTCACATCACTATTAGATAAATCAGCAATAATTCTGGTCTCATGATTGATTTCAAATGCGCCTGATGTAGCTTTGATCGAGCTTGGGATTGGAATTATAGATAATTGGGTTTCTTTAGTTTCCTGTGCTTGAATTATTGATAGGGTGCCAAGCATGATGATTAACAAACAGAATATGCGATCCATAATAATTAATTCAAAAAAGTTGATGTGTCTGATTAAAGATTGTGGAAATCAATCAAAAAAGAAAGGGCTATCTGAATAAATCAAATAGCCCTTACCCTCTTAATGAATAGTCGGTCTGTGTCTGTTAAATCATCGTTTAATATTCCAGATTTCAACCCGGAAAATTTCACTGTGACAGATAATCGGATATTAATCTGAACTAGGCAAGAAAATGTATAGTGTTTTGACACTACATGTCGTGAAAAAATAAGAAGGTGGATATGTATGCACCACAATCATCACTATATTAAAAACGTCGAGGAAGTTGGAATTGTGTGTGTGCGACGATCTAATAACATCTTACTCATGGATTCACATCAACGTATAGCAAGAGTCTTACAGTTAATAACGCTATTGAGGGCCAGACCCGCAAAAGCAATCAGGCATTTAGCCAAGGCTATTAATACGTCAGATCGAACGATATACAGATACCTTGATACACTTCGTTCATTAGGTTTCGATATCGTACAGGATGATTACATGCGATTTAGTATTGCTCAAACTCAGGATATGGCACCGTTACCATTTTCGGATGTAGAACTGAATTTAATTAGAAGCGCCATTTACAGTATCCCGGATTCGAATCCACTTCGTGATCGGATTCTTGCAAAACTTGGGGATCCAGTAAATATGTCTGCTCACTCCGAAATTCTGCTTAGGACACATTTGGGCCATATTTATGATGCATTGTACAGTGCAATGGATAATCAATTACAAGTTATTCTAAAAAACTATCAATCAATTCATTCCGCAGAGGTGAAAGATCGACTGGTAGAGCCTATTGATTTTACACCCGATTATAAATGTGTGGTTGCTTATGAAGCCGCTACCAATCGGACAAACTACTATAATCTGGAACGCATTGAGTCTGTTATCACACTCATGCAGCCATTTAAGAATAGTAACAAACATAACTTCGTAACGCCCGATATATTTGGTTTTAACGGTACTGATGATATCTCTTTCACCATTCACCTTGAATTAAGTCAACGTGGCAGGCTATTGCTTATCAATGATTTTCCATCCACTGAAGCTGCAATAACACTTTCCGATAACAATAAACATGTACTCAAGGCAGAAGTAAAAAGCCTAATTCCCATCGTACGTTTTATTAAAGGAATTCCTGCTGAAATCAAAGTTGTTGGAGACGATAATTTGATCCGTGAACTTAATGGTTCCGATTAAATGAAATCACCCATCGCTTCTTAAGACTTCTAACGGACTCTTTCTGTATATATCTCTGCTGTTTAAATGTCCTATCCCCAGGGTCAATGCCATAACGATAAAAATCATTCCGATTACAGTCAGAATATCTGGAACAAAAGTTGTCTCAAAAACAAACCATGCCAGTGCCCATGAACCAAAGATTGCAAGCAAAATTCCTGTTAAAGCCGACATTCCACCTAAAACTGCATATTCTACAGACATAATCCGCATGACTTGCTTACTTCTGGCTCCAAGAGTTTTCAACAACACACTTTCTTTCATTCGTTGAAAACGGCTGGCAATTACTGCACCCGAAAGCACGATCAATCCGGTAATTACACTAAACAAAGCCATGAATTGAATCACAAAACTCACTCTCCCAAGAATATTATCTACGGTATTCAGGATAATCTGGAGATCCAGGATCGAAACATTCCCATAATTTCGAATAACTTCACGTTGCACGGCAGCGCCGGTTTCCCGATCAGGTGAAAAGGTCACATAAACGTGAAATTGAGGTGCATCATTTAGAATTCCATCCGGAAAAGTAAATATAAAATTTGGTTGCACTTGTTGCCAGTTCACTTCACGCAAACTTGCTACATAGGATTGAAGTGGTATTCCCTGGACATTAAAAGTGAACTTATCACCGAGTCCTACACCCATCTGTTTCGCAACTTCAACTTCAACTGAAATCGGAACGAGTCCATCAAAATCATCATAATATGGAATCCACTCACCGTCTACGATTTTTTCTGCATCCGTAATTTGTTGTCGATACGTAGCCCGAACCTCGCGACGATATAACCAATTTGGGATGTCAATCAAATTACTATCACGCAATACTTCTACCAATTCACCATTAATATGGGTCATTCGCATAGTCACAATAGGTACATCCTGTGAAGCATCCATGTTGAAATCCTTCAATATGGATGTTATTCCATCTTTTTGATCAGTTTGGATGTCATATAGCACCAAATTTGCCTGATTTTCAGAACTTGTGATCTCAATTTGATCTAATAACATATCTCGGGTGAGGAAAAGCGTTGATATGAGAAATGTTCCAAATCCTAAAGTGATAATCATGACCAAAGTCTGATTATTCGGACGATATAAATTTGCTAATCCTTGTCGTACTACATAACTGCTATTTGCCGGGAAAAACTTTTTAGATAGTTTAATGATTACGGTTCCAATCAAAGAAAGCAACCCGAATGCCACGACTACTGCTCCAAAAAAGCCAAATCCAATTTCAGGATCACCCGTTAATGCCAGTGATGTAAGTAGAATTCCGATTGCGACGATACCATAAATAATCCATCGATAAGGGTCTTTCAAATCGGTTGGACTACTATCAACACTTCTTCTGATTGCTCGAAGTGGTGAGATTTTGCGAATACTTAAAAGTGGTTGTAGTGCAAACAGCGCAGTTACCGACATCCCGATGATAAATCCTGATGCAACAGCACCATAAGAAATACCAAATTCAATTTGAATTGGCAAAAAATCAGCAAGAACAATGGGGACAACTCG
Organism: Bacteroidota bacterium; assembly: GCA_003448835.1. Lineage (GTDB taxonomy): Bacteria > Bacteroidota > Rhodothermia > Balneolales > HLUCCA01 > UBA11400. Next base: position 4,243 of record DLXM01000384.1, read on the forward strand.
TTGCACACCGAGTCCAATCAACGACCCGATAGCAGCACCAATCATACCCATCGCAACAGCTTGAATCACATAGATCATGATTGCTTGGCGGATGGAGGTCCCCACACAACGCAGAACAGCTACTGTATCAACTTTTCGTTGGATATAAACATGGATTGAACTCGCGATACCCAATCCACCAAGTAGTAGGGCTACAAATCCCACCAGGTTCAAAAAATTAGTAAGATTTGTTAACGTTCTTCCTAGGGATCGTTTTCGGTCTTCTACGGTGTCAGCGTCGAATCTGTATGCTTCCATCATTGGATTAATCTGTTCGACTAAAGCTTCAACATCAACGGTTGGATCAAGCTTGAAATATTGATTGTAATAGAGCTGACTTCCACGTTGGTCCAGTCCGGTTGCTTCCAATGTACTGCCCGGAATAAAAACCCGAGGTCCTGTAATACTCTGTGCCAGACTTTCACCGGGAATGGAAATCAGACTAGCCAGAATTTCATAGGTAACATTACCTACTTTGATCGAATCACCAACTTCCAATCCGTATTGAATCATCATGGTTTCATCAACCAGTGCTTTTTCGGTTGAGGCTCTGAAATCATAGACGGCATCTGCAGGATTTGTTTCTAATTCACCATAAAAAGGGAAATTCCCGGTAATAGCGCGTATTTGTGATAATCGCGTATCGTTTGATTTAGGAAACAAAACCATGGATGAAAAACGAACTTCACTTGCCTGTTCGCCACCAATCGAGTCGAATAAAGCAACGAATTCTTCAGGAAATTCCATTCGACCGTCAATTTCGAGATCAGCGCCAAGTAAAGTTTTTGCCTGTTCATCAATCGCCTTATCCAGATTGTCCCCAAACGATGTTATTGAAACTAATGCTGCAACCCCCAAAACTATACTGGCAACAAAAAGCACTAATCGTCCTAGGCTGTTTCTACTTTCGCGCCATGCCATTTTCCATACGAACATATTGCCTATCATACTTGAACAGCCTCCGCCTTACCGGTTAACTGGTCTGAGGCGAGCATCCCGTTTCGTAATCGAATGATTCGATGAGTTTTTGCTGCAAGCTCCATATCATGGGTCACTAAAACCAGGGTTGTGCCCGCATCACGATTGAGCTCAAACAAAAGATCTTCGATTGATTCACTAGTATCAGTATCTAAATTCCCGGTAGGTTCATCTGCAAACAACAAAACGGGTTTATTTATAAATGCTCTGGCAATCGCTACTCTCTGTTGTTCGCCGCCTGAAAGTTGCGCAGGGTAGTGGTGTGTTCTATCACCAAGGCCAACTCTCTCGAGAAGGATTCTGGCTTCATTCTGGACATTTTTCACACCCCTCAA
>DLXM01000056.1 GCA_003448835.1 Bacteroidota bacterium
TCCACTTTTTTGTTGCAATTCCAGTGTGATTGTTGTAATTTTGCATAACAAAGGTTTATAGTTTAATTATAAGCGGAATGATTTTTAGTTTGTAGATAAAACAATCGATAAATATGACTCATGATATCCGGTTTCATCCACGCTATTAAACTTATTACCAGAGAGAAACGTTCGTAGTGTGTGTGATCCATTATCATAAATTTCAACTCCGTCCCATTCTTTGATATATTACCGCAGGTCATTCACTCCATAACACCTTTCGTCACATGAAATCAATCTTAGCCACCTCAATTCTTTTCGGACTCATAATTATTAGTTGCACGGATTCACAAGATTCATCCCAATTGAATCCTTCTGATATAAATGATTCACAATCACACCTGCAATTTGATGGACCCAGTCCATGGCCCGAAATTCGTAAGGATCGTATTCGCACCCTGCTTCCAACTGCTATGCAACGGGCTGGTGTAGATGCATGGGCCGTGGTGTGCCGATCGAATAATAATGATCCACTTGCTCTACATGTCGGTTGTGAAAACGCTGTCTCGCCAGCTGTCTTCTTTTTTGAACTTCGTGGGGATGAGGTCTATTCTATTGTATTCTCTACGTCAGGTGAAGCCACTGCACTTCAGGAAATAGCTTTACATGATAGTATTGCCGTTGTTGGAAGAACTCCGGGCGCTGTAACCGAAGCCACCAGTTATATCAATTCCAATATCAAGGGGAAATTGGCTTTGAATTTCAGCAATTCAAATGAAATCGCTGACGGACTCAGCCACACTCAATACACAAGCTTCACCGAACAACTTTCTGCTTCCGTTCGTAGTAATGTTGTATCCTCAGACGAACTGGTCTATGAGTGGCTATCTGTTAAAACTCCGGCTGAGGTTGAGATACTCAAACGTGCCGCCAAACTGACAGTTCAATTTGAGACTGAGGCCTATGCTCAAATGGTACCAAATGTAAGCACCGACCGCGACATCGCAGATTTCCTGAAAATGAAAATGCGCGAACACGGAGTCACGGATGCATGGGCACCCGACCAAAATCCACTCGTTAATTCGGGACCGGATCGGGGACACGCACATTCAAACGATCGGATTATTCGTCCCGGTGATGTGATTCAAATCGATTTCGGTATAAAAGTCTACGGAATGTGGGTCACCGACATTCAACGATTTGCTTATGTTCTCCATCCTGATGAAACTGTCCCACCGACAGACATCCAGAAATACTGGGAGGTTGCCCGTGAAGGAAGTCGCAAAGTGCTTGCAGCTATGCGTCCGGGTGTGACCGGACTCGAAGTTGATCGGATCCAGCGCGAATGGATGCGCGAAAACGGATCAATGGAAGTAATGTGGAATACAGGCCATCCGGTTGGATATGTTGCCCATGATGTTGGTCCAAGTTTGGGAGGTGCACAAATAGGCAGAGAACCTTCCTCAACCGCCTTCAAAGAACTGCGAATCGGAAACGTCTTTGCGTATGACGGATTTTACTTATGGAATATCGAGGGTGGAACGAAAACTATTTCCGTTGAAGAAATGGCTGTTATTACTTAAAATGGCGCCGAGTACTTAACAGAACCTCAAGAAGAATTAATTTTAATTAAATAATTCAGTTAGGGGTATTTACGGTCTGAGTGGTAGTACGGTTTTGAGCGATGAATCTTGATGTCGCAAGATTCTATCTCGTCAATTGATAAAAATCATTGAATTGATCGTAACAAGTAGACAATGATTATAAGAAACTATCGTTTCTAAATTAATCACTCTCTCTTAAATCCAGAATATTATGAAAGCCGTAAAGTTACTCATCACGAATACAACGTTTAATAAGCTCGAGGACGCTGCACATGCCATGGATGTCTCTATTGAAGCCTATTTGCAACTGCAACTTGAAGAAAAAGTAGACCAGCTTATTGATAAGAAAGAAGATGATCAGGAAAAAAGTCCCTATTTAAAGCTTAAAGCCCGGCGCCCAGGCTGAAATTCTGCCAAATTTTCGAGTCTAGCAAATCCCCGGGCGTTTTGGAAACAGAGATTGTTAAAAAATATACTATAGCAGAGTTGCACAGCAGGGATAGGCTTTGAGCGATTCTGATAAACAGACCACGCGAGTAGCTAACCATTAATCATATCCGATTAGCAGGACTCTCAGCCGGATCATCGAACCATTTGAAATAATTCTCCCCACCCAGGACCCCTTGCTTTAGTAATGCAGCCTTTTTCTCATTACTCAAATCGAAGTCCGTCGTCCCCACATCCAGCGTGTTTATATACAACGTCCGATGCCAGTCATCACTATGGAGGTGCATATTCTCCTGAACCTGCATCAACGCCCCAACCAAGGCCACTGCATATTTTGGAAACGTTTTGATCTCTTTTCCCCGAACCGGTTCGCCGTAACGAAACAATCCAATCTCTTCGGTCTTATCCAATCTAAGCCCAAGAGTTTGTCGATTATATATATAAGGACTACTTTCAGGATGTTTTTCTAAAAATATCTCATTTTCGGTTTCATAATATTCTGTCCTGCGCACTGCATCTGCCTCCAGGTCCATATCGACATAGCGCTGGCGATCGAACAATTTTACCGGATAATTCAGGATAACTCCACCATCCACAAAAACATCATCACGCGGACCAGACCTGCGTGCAGCAAAAAACAAAGGAATCGACATACTAATCCGAACTGCTTCTATCAATGGCATATCCGGATGTCGCTCCACGGAAAAAAACTCAGCATAGCCCGTAGACAAATTCGTCCCCACGACATACAAATCCGGCAAACCCTCAGCCTTCAGATCAGCAAATGTCGCATCCGCTCTCCCCAGTTTTTGCTCGACAAGTCCACCAACCCAGTCGTAGAAAAAATCTCCTTTATTCCACCCAAACTCCTTCCAAAGACGACGAAAATCCCGAATGAATCCAAAAGAGTTGTCCATAAATTTTCTGAACGAGGTCGATGCCATAATTTCATGCTGATCAAAAATGGAATACCCCAACGCATAGATCAAGGCATTAATTGCACCAGCACTTGTCCCACCGACTCGGCGGATATCGCGAAGATGTCCGCGCCTCTCCAAAACCTGCATCGCGCCTATATATGCGATACCCTTAATTCCACCACCCTCAAAGACCAAATTCCTGAACTGAGATGCCATAACGACCAAATTTTTAGATTCCCGGATATAATGAGTTCATAGAACATACTTTATACAGTCAACTAATTCAACCCCAAGTACCACACATCCGGCATCAAACCGACCATATTTGTTATATAAACGCACCTTTATACTCATTTATTAACAGTAATTTATGAGAATTTTTTCAACAACTGATGTAGTACTGTTGTAGTACCATAAAAGCGCTTTCAGGAACGTGTAGTAATTTTATTGAGTTTAAGAAATTGGCATTATATCTCACTATGTAACATCTTAGGTTAAGGCGGTCCCGAAATGGGCTGAGATCACATTTCATGATCTGATGTAATTGATAATAGTGAATGAGATGTTCCGGTCGGATGACGATACTACAATCACATGATATTCCACTTCTGATTTCCGGTTTTGTCACTCTAACGGGAAAACTCTCATACTTTTTCGGATAAATCTAAGTTATAAATAGAGTAGTGTTGTGTTTTCCAATCTAAAAATTCTAAGCATGAGGTTAATTCCAAATACCTCAATAGCATCGATGATTATTTCTGCGATGGTCATCATTACAGCGTGCGCACCGACAGACACACCTCGGGGATCAGAAATCCCGGATTTGGATTCCGATGCCATGAACGAATTCACAAACGATCTCAAACAACGAACCTTCAACTATTTCTGGGACGTTGTGGATGAACCCACCTGGCAAACCGACGATCGTTTCCCAACACGCCATTTCACAAGTATCGCTGCAACCGGATTTGCCCTTCCCGCATATATTATCGGTGCCGAAAACGGATATGTAACCCGTGATGAAGCAGCTAACCGCGTATTAAGAACGTTAGAATGGCTTTGGAACTCACCGCAGGGACCAGACGCTGATGGTATGACCGGACACCGTGGCTTTTTCTACCACTTTTTGAACTACGAAACCGGTACCCGGTACAAAAACGTCGAGCTTTCTACCATCGACACATCCTTATTAATGGCCGGAGTACTTACTACACAATCCTATTTTGACGGCGACAATGCATCTGAGTCCAGAATCCGGGCCCTTGCCGACTCCTTATATATGCGCATCGAATGGAATTGGGCTCGCGAAGATAAAGAAACCGTTTCAATGGGATGGCATCCTGAAACCGGATTTATCGAGGCTCAATGGGAAGGATATAATGAAGCGATGGTCTTACTTATTTTGGGGATGGGGTCACCAACCCATCCATTGCCCGATAATGCCTGGGATGTGTGGACTTCGACGTACGAATGGTCTGATTTTTATGGTTACGAACACGTTAATTTTGGACCACTTTTTGGTCATCAGTACTCTCAAATGTTCATCGATTTCCGCAACATACATGACGATTATATGCGCGAAAAGGGGATCGATTATTTTGAAAATTCCCGTCGTGCAACTCTCGCAAACCGGGCATATTGCATCGATAATCCGAGCGGATTTACCGGTTACGGACCAAATGTATGGGGACTTACCGCCAGTGATGGTCCGGGTAACGAATCCCGCAAGGTTAACGGCAAGGATGTCACTTTCAGAACCTACCATGCACGAGGAGCTGCCAATGGATACATCCGCGATGACGGGACAATTGTACCAACTGCCGCAGGCGGATCCATTCCGTTTACTCCAAATGAGTCGCTTTCGGCCTTATACCACATGAAAACGCAGTTTGGTGACCATTTATATCAAAAATATGGCTTTTTGGATGCTTTTAACCTGACATGGGAATCAAAAGGCTGGTTTAATCCGGATTATCTGGGAATCGACCAGGGTCCGATCATCATTCAGCTTGAGAATTACGAATCCGGTTTGATCTGGGATCTTTTCAGCAAAAATCCACATATCGTTCGCGGATTAAAACGAGCCGGATTCACAGGTGGATGGCTCGATGAAATCACTTCTGCAGAGACTCGTGTTACAGACACCTTCGAAACCTTTGATGTAAATACAACGCAAGTCGCCAAAATTGCCTCAGAAAACGGATCTCTTTATTGAACCCAACCCGTATAACTATGAAAAAAATACACACTCACACATTGAACAGGTCTGGTCATCCGACGAAAAAGATGCATTTCCTGTCGCAAATCTCGGCAATCGCCCTGATTTTTTTGCTAGCTATGGTGCCACAACTCACCGCGCAACAAATAATTAGAGGAACGGTAGTTGAAGCTGTAACGCTCGATCCGTTGCCCGGCGTTAATGTGGTAGTAAAAGGCACTCTTAAAGGGGTTGCAACCAATATGGATGGTCAGTTTGAACTGAATCTGGCTGAAGGTGAAAATATTCTGGTCTTTTCGTTTACAGGATTTGAAACCGTCGAATTAAATGTAGCCGGAGAAACTCAGATCACCGTTGAAATGCAACCTGCCGACCTTTACCTCGATGAACTGGTTGTAATCGGATACGGAGCCGTTCGGAAACGAGACCTCACTGGTTCAGTTGCTTCGATTCGTTCCGGTGATATTGGAAAAACTACTGCGCTCAACGCAGAACAATCCCTGCAGGGACGAATCAGTGGTGTCCAAATTACCACAACCTCCGGTGCTCCGGGTGCATCTGCAGCAGTTCGGATTCGCGGTGTAGGTACATTCAACAATTCATCACCGATTTATGTAGTGGATGGTGTGATATTGGATGACATTTCATTCTTGAACTCTGCCGATATAGCTTCGATGGAAGTCCTGAAAGATGCCTCAGCTACGGCTATTTATGGTTCCAGAGGCGCTAATGGGGTGATTTTAGTCCAGACCCGAACGGGATCCGCCAGTATGGACAAACCCGTTATCTCGGTCACTTCTGAGTACGGTATTCAACAAATCGAAAAACAAATCGACCTGCTTGACGGACGACAATTTGCTGTCATTTCAAACGAAATTCGTCCCGGAACCTATAATAATGTCGATGCCGTTCCGAACACAAACTGGCAAGATCTCATTTTTGACATCGCACCGATTCAGAGTCACCAGATTTCAGTTGCCGGGTCCAGCGATAAAGCCGATTTCTACGCTAGTTTTGGATACTTCGCTCAGGATGGAACCATTCAAGGCTCATCATTCGAACGAATGACCCTGAAATTAAACAACACCTTCCGCGTCAGCCAGAATTTTAAAGTCGGAAACAACCTGACATTTGCTCCATACAGTCAAACTGTTGCTCCGAACGCTGTATTTGCCGCCTACCGCGCCCAACCTGTCCTAAATCCATACTACGATGACGGCAGCTTTGGAGTCGTTTACAACGTGGGAAATCCGCTGGCAAGCATCGCATATTCCAACAATAAAAACACCGGTGCCCGAATCGTTGGAAACCTTTTTGCAGAAGCGATAATCGGCACTGATTTTCTGATTCGAAGTAGCTTTGGTACGGATGCCGCGCTGAACCGTGGACGTAGTTTTACTCCCGCTTATGTGATTTATAATCCCGATGGATCGCCATCCCAACAACAAAATGAATTTAGCGACATCAGTAAGGCACAGGGAATCAATTACAACTGGTTGTTCGAGCAAACGGTCAACTGGAACAAGTCAATGGATCGTCACAACATCAACGCCGTAGCTGGATTTACGATGCAGCAGACCCGATCCGAAGATTTCAGACTCGCCGGACAAAATGTGATTCGCGACGGAAGTGACTTTTGGTACGTGACACCATCCTACATCATAGACGAAGCAAGCAACATCAATATGTTGAACTCGATTTACAATGGTGTGGATGCGGGACAATACTACAATATGATGTCCTTTTTAGGTCGGGTTGTGTACAGTTATAATGACAAGTATATGACCACGGTCACAATGCGACGTGATGGATCATCCAAGTTTGCCGAAGACAATCGCTGGGGATATTTCCCGTCATTTGCTGTGGGCTGGAACATTCATAACGAAAGTTTCGCGAGCGACCTCCCATTCAGTGACCTGAAAATCCGGGCAAGCTGGGGACAAATCGGAAATGAAAAAATCTCATATTTCGACCGATTTTCACGTGTAAACTCCGGTTTACTGGCCGTTTTTGGCAATCCGGATGAGGCCTATGTGGCCGGAACCTATGGCAAGTCGGGAAATCCCGATTTGAAATGGGAAACCACAACCCAAACCGATATCGGCCTCGAATTTGGTCTGTTTGATAGACGACTAAGCGGTGAAGTCGACTTTTTTAACCGTGTAACCGATGATATTCTGGTCGAACTTTCCACACCGGGTCATCTCGGAAACGGTCAGGGTCAGCGGGTTCGCTACAACGCAGCCTCCATCCTGAACCGTGGAATCGAATTCTCGCTCAAATGGGAAGACACTATCTCGGATCTGAATTACGCCATCGGCGTGCTGGGTAACACCATCCACAATGAGGTACAGGCTATTGGTGGAAACAGTGGAATAGACTCGTTGTTGATTGGTGGCTACCTGGCGAATGGTCAAGCGGTTACTCTAACCCGCGTCGGTCGACCAATTGGTGCTTTCTATGGTTATGTAACCGACGGTGTCTTCCAAAATCAAGCTGATCTGGATTCATATCCACATATGTCACAAGCCGGCATTGGAGACTTAAAATTTAAAGATGTGAACGAAGATGGTGTAATCAACGGACTCGATCGTACCTATCTCGGTTCACCAATTCCGGATTTTGTGTATGGGGTGAATCTGGATTTCAACTGGCGTAACTGGGATCTGGGAATCGGCCTTCAGGGACAAATGGGAAACAAAATCTTCAACGGGAAGAATGTTGTCCGACCTGATCCATACAACTTCGAAGCCCATGTCTGGGACCGCTGGACCGGCGAAGGAACATCAAACACCGAACCACGTCCATCCTTTGGTGGATACAATTTCCTGCCTTCGGATCGATTTATTCACGATGGCTCCTTCTTGCGTCTGAGAACCCTTACGCTGGGTTACTCACTTCCATCCACATTCCTGAGTCGTCTGAGTATTGATAATGCACGATTCTACTTAAAAGCCAACAACTTGATCACCTTCACCAAATACACCGGTTACACCCCTGAAATTGGTAGCAACGATGTATTGTCGAACGGTATCGACTATGGCACTTACCCGATACCACGGGTTATCACATTTGGTTTTAACACAACGTTTTGAGGTACACTATGAAAAAAATCAATCTAATATCCGTTACAATGGTCAGTCTGATTTTGATCAGTTGCACCGATTTTCTGAGTGTAAATCCACAAAGTGAACTCACTCAAGAAGCATTTCCGAAGTCTGCTTCAGATGCCCTGATGGCTACAAATGCAGCATACACTACGTTACGAAACTGGCATTACCATTCAGGCGGATTCCCGATTCTGGATATCATGTCAGATGACACCCACAAAGGTAGTAATCCGAACGATGGGGCAAGCACTATTGGTCCGTATGATGATTTTTCATATTCCACAACCGGGGATGGGCTTGATCGCTGGTGGACCACTTTGTATCAGGGAATTCGATATTCGAATGTAGTTATCGAGAAAATTCCGGATATCACAATGGACAACACGGTCAAAGAGCGATACATAGCCGAAGCCAAATTCCTTCGCGGACTCTATTACTTTGATCTGGTACGTGCTTTTGGCGGAGTTCCACTAATCACAACAACTGAGCCCGATTTACGCGCTCCCCGATCAAGTGCCGATGACGTTTATGCATTGATCATTAGTGACCTTCAAACTGCAATTGATGTATTACCTGAAAAAGATGAATACGGCTCTGCGGATTTGGGACGGGCCACTAAAGGCGCAGCACAGGCACTTTTAGCACGTGTTTATTTATTCCGTGGTGATTTCACAAATGCAGAACGCTATGCTATGGATGTCGTCAATTCCGGATTATATGGACTTGAGCCGGTTTTCATCGATGCAAATGGTGAGAACGGTGAACATGGAGTTGAATCTGTATTTGAAATCGGAGCTGTTTCGGTTGAATCCGGTGTAGGAAATCAGTACGCAAATACACAGGGTGTTCGCGGAAATCCAAATCGTGGATGGGGATTCAATCGTCCATCTGTAGATCTTCGCCAAGCTTTTGTCAGCGGTGATCCACGTCGCAATGGCACCATCATTGAGCTGGGTGATGTGATTGATGGTATTGAAATCATGGGTGACAGTAGTACTCCAGATGAAACCCTAGACGGACAAGGAAATGTCATCGAAATTGAAAGTTACAATCGAAAAGTGTGGATTGCAGGCTTAACAACAACCACACAATACGGTCACAATCGACGTCTGATTCGTTATTCAGACGTTTTATTGATGGCTGCTGAAGCCTTGAACGAAAACAACAAATCGGCTCAAGCGCTACCCCTATTAAACCAAGTGAGAGAACGTGCACGTCAGGGAAATAATAACATCCTGCCGAATATCACTGAAACAAACAAAGATGCACTTCGAGACATCATCCACAACGAAAGACGTGTTGAATTGGCACTCGAGGGACATCGATTCTGGGACTTAGTCCGAACCGGCAAAGCCGAGCAGGTTTTAGGTCCAATGGGATTCGTACCCGGCAAACATGAGTTGCTGCCGATTCCACAAAGTGAAATTGACCTCTCTCAAGGAACTATAACACAAAATCCAAACTGGTAATCAAATTTAACTTTCTCTAACAAACAAAAACCAATCCAATAGCTATGAAAAAAATGTTATCCAATCGCGTGCTTATGCTTTCAGTCATGTTACTGATGGTAGTAGGTTATGCATGTAAAGATTCGGGTCCTCAAGACCTGAATATCGTATCGATGACCGCCGGGGGTATGGACCTCAATGGAGCGGTATCACCAAGTAACGTTCCAACCGATGCCGATATCGTTGTAACGTTCAACACCACGATCAATCCTACAACTGCAACAGCTGCAAACGTTGTTTTGACACAGGATTATGATGATGCAAACATTCCGGTCACCGTATCTGCAAGTGGTACAACACTCACAATAAGTCCGGTTGATGAACTGGGCGGCGGAATTCTGTACAGTCTGGAACTCAAAGCCGGATTGTTGAATGATGACGACCAACCGCTGGCAAACACGACTCGTACATTCACAACTGCAGGTACGTTTATGCCATCTGGTGCTAAAGCACATTATCCAATGGACGGCAACGCCAATGATGCAGCGGGTAGTTATAATCCATCTTCAAACGGTGTAGTTGATATTACATATGTAGCACGTGGATCTGGCCAGGCGGCTCAGTTCAATGGAACTACCAGTATCATCGAAATTCCGAACGGTGACCAACTACTTAATACAAGTAATATGACATTCAGTTTCTGGATGAAAACCAATTCAACAGGTATCGAACGCGGACATTTCGTAATCGGTTTGGGTGCATTCTATGGTATCCAGTTTGAAGTATTTGGGGATTATTCCGGTGCGAAATTTGCTATTCGTTACGCTCTCGACAACGGCGAAAATGCTGCTGAAGATATGTGGATGCCGGCTGAAGCGACCGATGCTTCAAATGGTGGATGGATGGGCTGGGAATATGCCCGAAATGTCTCACGTGATGATATGATTGCTATGCTCAAAGACAATTGGGTACATGTAACATTGACTCATGATGGTGCAGCTAAGAAAACTACCTTGTATTATAATGGCGAGCGAATGAAAGTGACCAATTTCAATCTATGGCCAGAAGGCGACGCTAAACGTGGCGTAACAGGTCTTGTTTGGGCCGGACAAGCTCCAGATGTTGTCAACGAATTGGCATTAGGATTTATTCAGTCCCGTGCCGGTACTATGTGGGATAACGAGCCTTGGGGTGGATATGACTTCGCGGGTTCTAACCACTTCCAGGGTCAACTTGACGAAATCAAGATTTACCACAAAGTGCTTACAGCTGATGAAATTCGTCTGATGTACGAATCAGAACGATAGGCGAGCATTATATTTCATTCAGGAGGGGTCGGTAACGGCTCCTCCTGTTTATTTATCATCTATTTTTTGTCCAATTAGCAACCTCATTCCATTAATCGGAGTGAAGTTAACAGGATTAATACGCAATTTTTTAACCATTGAACAGCTTCAATACAAAATCGGATCAAAGATTAGGGTCAAAATATTTTTTTTAACATTTGAACATCCACAATCCAGATTCAGGTCGAAGTTTACAGTGGTTCTAAGCAATAATCTAAAATCTTGAATACACACATTCCATATTTCGGGACAAATCGATTTACGCTCATCATATTGGCATTATTTGCTTTTTTAATACCTTTTTCGGGTTGTAAAAAAGAAAATAATGAAGAGCCAACAGGTGATTTCCAGTTACTTCGGACAACTGCGGGTAGTAAATTACTGAGCTTGTCGCAATCGAATACGAATGTTGTGGTGGATAGCGCTTTCGAAATAGATTTCAGCAATAGTGTAGATACATCGTTAGCCAAAACCGGTATTTCAATTGTTCAAAATGAGTCCAACGTTGCAGTAGCACTTCAGTTCGCATTTAGTGATGATGCAAGGTCAATCATCGCAACACCAGCCTCGCAACTGGACTGGAATACCTCCTATCGATTGATTCTTGGAGAGACGCTGAAGTCCCGCACCGGAGTTCCATTCCCGGGTGTTACGTACAATTTTTCTACAGAAAACGGAACTTTAGAGCTGATAACCGCTACCGTAAATGGAGCTAATCTTCGTACTGCTTCGGCGGTGAGGGGTATACAATTTGATGAGATAGAATTCACATTTGAGTTCTCCGAACCACTGAATTCCGGCAATTTCATGCAGTATTTTAGTGTTTCCCCGCAAGTTGATATCACGGGGACACTGAGTGGCGACGGAAAAACTGTGATGTTGCAGGCAAATTCTGAAGCCGATTACTACACCAATCATACCGTTTTTGTAAATGACGGACTTACCAGCACTCAGGGATTCGAATTCGAAGGATTTAACAAATCGTTTCAAACCGGACTGGATCCGCGTTCAAAATTCGATGAGATTTCGGATGAAGCGTTGATGGATAAAGTCCAGGCCGCCACATTTAAGTATTTCTGGGATTTTGCTCATCCAGTGAGTGGGCTTGCAAGGGAAAGAAACACGTCCGGCGAAACGGTAACCATCGGTGGAAGCGGGTTTGGACTTATGGCCATTTTAGTCGGTATGGAACGTGGTTTCATCACACGGGCACAAGGTATTGAGCGACTCCGAAAAATTGTGGCTTTTTTAGGAAATGCTGATCGATTTCATGGGGTTTGGCCACATTGGATGAATGGATCCACCGGCAGAACCATAGCTTTTAGTACGAATGATAATGGCGCTGACCTAGTCGAAACTTCGTTCATGGCACAGGGATTGATTACGGTGCGTCAGTATTTGAATACCGGGAATGGGGTCGAGTCGGATCTGCATGAGGATATTGATGCCTTGCTGGATACCATCGAGTGGGACTGGTTCACTCGCGATGGTCAAAATGTGTTGTACTGGCATTGGTCGCCGGATAAAGGTTGGGCGATGAACATGCAAATCAGGGGATATAACGAGGCTTTGATTACGTATGTGATGGCGGCGACATCCAAAGATCATCGAATTGATACTGAAGTGTACCACAACGGTTGGGCAAACAATGGTGGAATCCGGAATGGACGTTCATTTTATGGGATTGAGCTGCCCGTTGGGTTCGATTATGGTGGTCCGTTGTTCTTTTCACATTACTCATTTTTGGGATTGGATCCGCGAAATCTGCAAGACAGATATGCGAATTACATGACCCAGAATCGGAATCATTCTTTGATTAATCGGGCTCATTCGGTTGCGAATCCACGTAATTTTGTGGGTTATAGTGAAAACAGCTGGGGACTCACTGCGAGTGATGACCACACGGGTTATGGCGTACACGAACCCACGCGTGACAACGGTACAATTACCCCAACAGCTGCGCTATCATCGTTGCCGTACACCCCGGATGAATCGATGCAGGCCATGAGATTTTTCTATCACGTGTTGGGCGATAAAATTTGGGGTGAATACGGATTTTATGATGCGTTTAATCCGACCCAGAGTTGGTGGGGACGATCATATTTGGCGATTGATCAGGGGCCGATCATCATCATGATTGAAAATCACCGCAGTGGGTTACTATGGGATTTATTTATGTCGGCGCCTGAAGTTTCAGAGGCACTCGATCATTTGGATTTTGAATATTGAACAAATAAGTAGGACTAATTAGGAGTTTTCACGATGAAAAAATATAACTGGTTGTTGATAATCCTGTCATTTTCGATACTGGGTGCGTGTGCAAAGAGTACGGAGCAAGAAGAACAGACTTCTGAAATCGATACTAAAGTGAGTGAGTTGGTCAGACAGATGACTTTAGAGGAAAAAATTGGTCAGTTGACGTTGTTCACCAGCGATATGGATCAAACCGGAGCGTTTTTGCGTCCCGAGTATATTGATGATATCAAATTGGGCAAAGTTGGGGCAATTTTTAATGCATATGGTGCCGAGTACACGCGAAAATTGCAGGAAATGGCCGTGAACGAAACTCGTCTGGGAATACCTCTGATCTTTGGATATGATGTAATACATGGTCATCGAACCATTTTTCCTATGCCGTTGGGCGAGGCTGCAAGCTGGGATATGGATGCCATTAGAAATAGTGCCAGGGTAGCGGCTCGTGAGGCTGCATCTGAAGGATTGCACTGGACATTTGCACCCATGGTGGACATCGCTCGCGATCCGCGTTGGGGACGCATTGTGGAAGGTGCCGGAGAAGATCCGTTTCTTGGTTCCCGCATTGCTGAGGCGCGCGTCAAAGGATTTCAGGGGGATAGTCTCAGCGATTTAACAACACTGGCAGCCACCATGAAACATTTCGTTGCATATGGCGCTGCACAGGCCGGACGTGACTATCACAGTGTGGATATGTCCGAGCGTTTGTTGCGTGAAGTCTATCTACCGCCTTTCAAAGCTGCGCTGGATGCCGGTGCTGCAACGGTTATGACGTCGTTTAATGATATAAACGGGATGCCGGCTTCTGCCAGTCATTATTTGTTTACTGAGATCCTACGCGATGAATGGGGATTTGATGGTTTTGTTGTGACCGATTACACTGCAATTATGGAGCTTGAATATCATGGTGTTGCTGAGGATATGCACCATGCGAGTGAGCTTGCGCTAAATGCCGGAATTGATATGGCAATGCAGGATGGATATTTCCAGATGACGTTGGCTGATTTGGTCGAGTCAGGTCGTGTTACTGAAAATCAAATCGATCGGGCTGTAGCTCGTGTGCTGCGAATCAAGTATAAACTTGGATTGTTTGATGATCCATACCGATATAGTGATGTGGAACGTGAGCAGGCTGAAATCATGAAGCCTGAGAATATTGAGTCTGCTCGTGATATGGCTCGGAAATCGATCGTGTTACTCAAGAATGAAAACGCTGTGTTGCCGTTGGGTGATGATGTCAGATCGATTGCGGTTGTGGGTCCGATGGGCGATAATCGTCGGGATCTGATTGGTAGTTGGTCGGCGGCTGGCGACTGGTCGAAGTCTGTGACGTTGCTTGAGGGACTGAAAACCCGATATCCGAATGCTCGGATTGTGCATGCTTTGGGTGCGGATATTGAAGGGGATCGGCGTGATGGATTTGCCGAAGCGGTGCGCGTGGCTCGGGGGGCAGATGTTGTGATTCTTGCGTTGGGCGAGGCATACTGGATGTCCGGCGAGGCGGCAAGCCGGGCTGATATCGGACTTCCCGGAGTTCAGGAAGACCTGGCAAAGGAAATCCACAAACTAGGCAAACCTACCGTTGCGGTTCTGATGAACGGACGTCCACTCACAATCAACTGGCTGGATGAAAATATCGATGCAATTTTGGAAACCTGGTTCCTGGGAACTACTACCGGTGATGCAATCGCGGATGTACTTTCAGGAGATTATAATCCATCGGGTAAGTTGCCGGTAACGTTTCCTTACCATGTGGGACAAATTCCAATTTATCACAGTTTATTACCAACCGGTCGTCCTTTAGAGGAAGAAAACAAATACACCACTAAATATCTCGACATCCCAAATGATCCATTGTATGTATTTGGATATGGACTCAGTTACACGACTTTTGAATATTCGGATGTGACTGTGTCGTCAGACACATTGATTGCAGGTGAGTCTATCCAGGCTAGTGTCACGGTTACAAATTCAGGGTCCGTAGCCGGAGAAGAAGTGGTTCAATTGTACATCCATGATAGAATTGGNNTGACATTCGAGATTTCGAATAATCAGCTGGCGTTTTACCGAGCTGATGGCACTTTTGGTGTAGAACCTGGTGATTTCACAGTTTATATAGGAGGAAATTCACGGGATACCAAATCTGCAACATTTTCCATGCAATAACCATTTATCGTTGGTTATTATATCATGTGCCGGTGTCCGGGTTGATTGCCCGGCACCGGATTTTTTTTGACCAGATAAATCTTCAATATGCTGTCCCAACAAAGTACAGCTTTTGGAGGGATTCGATTGGAATGAGATTGGTATAAATTAGTTTAACAGGAAGTAAAGTCGCCAGCGGACTGATTATTGGTTGGCACAATTCATCAGTACGTCATAATCATCTCAGTAAGATTGGTGTCTGCCGACAAATTCAGACGCTTGCGAAGTCGATATCGTCGCTCTTCAACTCCCCGGACAGAAATGCTAAGCAATGGAGCAATTTCTTTAGATGCCAGATTCATGCGCAAATAAGCACATAGTCTCAAATCGCTGGGTGTCAACTGGGGATAATCATCCTTCAACCGTTTGAAAAAATCACCATGAGCCTGATCATACAATTGTTCAAAAACTTCCCACTCCCGCTCATCCTGTAATCCTTTATCAATCAGGCTTAACAACTGATTGGCATACTTTTTAGGAAGCCGATCACCCATTTCACTTTTTTGTTTAAGCAATTCGGTTTTTATGGACTGCAACAGCTCATTTTTTCTCAAAATTGCCATCGTGTTTGTGGCTAATTGCGCAGACTTATGTTCTACCTCAGCCTGTAATTTATCATTCGTCAGTTTGATGATCTCTTTTTCATTGAGTTCTTTTTCGATAAGCATTTTCTCGTGACTCACTTCCAGATCCTTACTTATTTTTCTCCATCGGCGACGGGAAATATAAATACGGATCATCAACAAAAATGAAACAACGAGTACGAAATAAACAAAAAATGCGCCTGGAGTGATGTACCATGGTTTGCGTATGACAAAATTGAATGGGACCATTTCAGTTAGTTGCCCGTCCGGAGCAATGGAACGAAGATAAAATTTATAATCACCCGGTGGAAGTCGAAGATATGAAACACTGGATGGTGAAGTCCATGAACTCCATATTTCATCAATTCCATCCAGTTTATACTGAAAAAACGTCCTGTTTCCGACCATTTGATCTGTGGTCCAGCTAAATGTAACCGAATTCTCATGCCAGGGTAATGAATGTTCATTTTGGGTCAGGTCAAGCCTGCTGACCGATCCACGATCATTAACAACATCGATTTGAGATAAGAACAAAGATGTACTATCCGATCGATCTTGTGACATAATTTCGAGATCCAGAATGGCAAAACCGTCGTCCAGACCAATCAGGTGGAGGTTTTCATCCAAACGGATAATATTTTCATACCCTTCTATGAGACCGAAACCAAACATGTCAGGTAATAGTCGATAGAGTAGTTCGATTGAGTCAAAGTGTATTTCAAACAGTAGGATTTCCTGCTTTTTTACGACCCAATATCGATGTGGACCGGCTTGAGTAATCGCCGAAATTTCTCCCGAAATAGTGAAGTATGAGTCCAGATCAGTGTATGGAATAAAATTATTATTCAATGGGTCAAACTGCATTAATTCATCATTATGTGGAATCATAATGCGATTGTCGAGTTTGAACAATTGATTCGTGTTTGCATCCACACCCATGCTCGAATCAACTTTTATTACTTGTGAGATACTTCTCAGTTCTCGATCTGGTTTAAGCTGATAAATCCCTTTTACTGAGTGTCCCAGCCATATATTTCCCAAATGATCGATTTCCAGGTATCGGGCGGGCATAAAAAAATTCTCGAGATTGTATGATTGTCGCCATACATTTTCCTGCTGTTGATAGACCACCAAATTGTTATAAGTTGATTGCAAATACGCCGGAGTAGATGAAGCCGGCCATGGTTTCATGGTATATCCCCCATCGACGATACTCACTCTCTCAAGTTCTTTGTTACGAATAAGATAGGTTCCGTCGTTTAAGCCAGCGTATAACTGACCGTCGATTTCTTGAATAAACCAAACTTGACCCTGAGAGGCACTGATTAATGTTTGATTGACAAAACTTCCGTTTGAATCGCGTTCATACCAATAAATACCCTGATTGGTTCCAACATAGAGCTCATTCTGAAATAATACGGCAGTATAAACACTACCCAGGCCAAGATTTGGATCCCTGTATGATATTAATGCCGAACTTAAATCGATATAATCGATGCCTTTATCCATTCCGACCCAAATATTCCCTTCAGAATCCGGATAAATCGATAAAATGGTGTTGTTTTGAAGACTATGTTGTGTATTTATATTTTTTATCAGATTGCCGGATAAATCATACACATATATCCCGGTGAGGATGGTACCTACTACTAATTGTTCACCAATGATGACCATCGAGTTAATTTGACTGGCTATGAGTTGGTCATAGTTCTGAACATTCCAGATCGAAAATTCACCGCTTGACCAAATATGGAGTCCCATTGAAGTACCGATTAACCTGGATCCATCGGGTAGTTGAACGATCGCTTTTACTTCTTCTGAAGAAAGAAATTCACTTTTTTCAATTGGTACAAACGTGTCGTTTATCAATTCAAGTAATGGTCCACCAATTTGCTGAGTATAAACCTGATCTCCCACTTTATGTAAAAACATGACTGATCCGGGTTTTTCAACCCTGTTAACACTGGCACCATCATAGGCGTAAATGGAGCCAAAACTGTGGAAATAGATGGTTCCATTATGATGAATAATTCGCCAGATTTCATCATTTCTCATGGATGGATCTTCAAGTAGAGGGACTAAGCTAGTGTAGACAAGATTTGAGTTTTCATCCGGCTCCCAGTATCCAAATTCTTCAAATGATCCGGTATATACACGACCGTTTATCCAAGCAACCGAGCGAAGAATTGTTTGTGACGGGGACTCGTATAACCTGGTATTTGCATTTTCGAGTACTAAAAGTCCATAGTTATTAGCTACAAAAATACGATGGTGTCCGTCGCTGGTGATATCCCAGTTCTGGTTACCACTCTGCAATTCTCTTGGTGTATAGTTGTTAATCTGATAGCTGGTTTGAGCGACCAAAGGGATTGCAGTGAGTAGAAAATAGACCGAAAGTAAAATTGAAATTCGAAAAAGCATGTATGAATTGATTTTCGGCAACTAAGGACAACTAACTTTTTTATGATTACCTGTAAACAATTAATATCAGCAAATTGTTACAATAGATATGTCAACTTAATCGAAAGATGGAAATTATTCAAACAATGCGTGTTTAAGATCGACGAATTCCCGATTTCTGTTAAATATTTAACGTTTTGTTTGGTTGAATTCTCCGTTTCGGAGTTCGTGATATTACATTAAATCGATTAAAGGACGAAGCTTACCTCGCACACCAATCAATACATGATGTATAAACATATAACATATTGAACTTTCAATACGTCCCAATAAAAAAAAGCCGAACAACTTGCGCTGTCCGGCTTTGAAATTATTTCATGAATTAAATCGATCCGAAAACGTCGTATCGAAATGCACGGATAAATAATTATTCTGCACCCACAACCTGAGGAACATCTGTTGAAGTTGTAGCTGCATTCAACAAAACACCTTTAGCTTCGAAAGCTAACTCAACTTTTGGAGCAGTGATTGTTGCAATGGCTTCTGCAGTTGCACCTGACTCTTCTAATTTGCGTTTTTGATCTTCAACGCTGGTTTCTTTAACGAATGCAATACCTTCAGCAACGAAAGTACGTCCGGCAGCGTCTTTAGGTAAGAAGAATCCGTAATCTTTGAAAGTCATGTGAACGTTACGACCATCATCAGTCGCGATAGTGGTCCAGCAGCCTTTTTCCTGACAAACTTCAAGTAAAGTACCTGTAATTTTCAATTCGGTAGGTACTGCAGTGAAACTATCAGTTACGCCGTTAACAGCAATAGCTTCATTAGCAGAAATTACTTCACCATAAGATTCCCAGCCATCGATGATAACAGGGGCAGCTAGTGTATCGGTAGCAGCTAAAGAGTCAGCTGTTGCAAGTGAAGCATCAGTCTGATCAGCGCTTGGTGTACAAGCGACAACAAAACCTAAAACAAGGGTAGAAAGAAGCAATTTATGAAGCGATTTCATATTCGTAAGTAGAATTTTATGATTGTATTAAGTGAATTGACCCATAAGGTACCCTTTTTTGGAGAAAATTGGCGCGCCGAATGATTAACGTTAAATATATGATGATTTTAAACCTAAATGTAAATTTATTTTAAATTATCTGCGTTAATATGTGTAATAATTTTTACCATTATTTACAATTAAAGAGCGCGTGAAGTTGAACAAAGTTCATTTCCGACAAGTATTAGCTTTAGTCACAGAATCTGAGATTAGTTATTTATCAAAATATTCTTCATGAACTTGAATGTATGATAAACAATTTGTGAAAATCTATTTTCTACCTACATTTCAAAAAGAAACAACTAATTGTACAAGTATCCCGGAGGAATCATGAGCGATGATAATTTAAAATACCCGGTTGGGAAATACGATCATTCAACTCGTGTTGAATTGGATCAAGTCGAAGAGCTTATTGAAATCGTTGATGATTTCTCTGAAGACTTAACCGAACTGGTAGTTGACCTGGATGATGAAGATCTGGATAAAACATATCGTGAAGGTGGATGGACAATTCGTCAGGTCATTTCTCACTGTGCGGACAGTCACATGAATGCCTTTATGCGTTTTAAACTGGCATTAACCGAAGAAAATCCAACCATCAAGCCCTATCACCAAAGTGGATGGGCAAGTTTACCTGATGCCGATGAAGCTCCGGTTGAACTTTCATTATTGATGATCGATGGCGTACACGGACGATGGGTCTGGTTGATGGATAGCATGGACGAAGAGGACTGGAACAAAACATACTACCATCCTGAGCAAGACCGTACGAACCGACTGATCGATGTACTCGGACTTTATGCCTGGCATTGCCGGCACCACCTGGAGCATATTAAACTGGCACTTCGAAACTAGTCCAATTATTTTCGAAAACTTTGCAGGATTTTCAGATAATTTGCGCGTTCAAATGCGGCTGGTTCTGCCACGTTTTGATGGCTCATACTACCTTTCATCTGTGTAATGGATGTGTAATTGTGTTCAATCATCCATGATTCCAGGTCCGTAATAAGTTCACCCAAATGCTCTATGCCTTTTCGCAACAAAACTGACGCGACCATGGCAACATCCGCCCCACAAAGTATCATTTTTATAGCGTCTTCAGCAGTATGAACACCCGAAGTAGCTGCTAAACTGGCTTTGATTTGTCCGTTCAAAATGGCAATCCATCGCATCGGTAACCTTTTTTCGTAATTCGAACTTAGCACCAGCGAAGGGGAAACTTCCATCATTTCAAGGTCTATGTCAGGCTGATAAAACCGATTGAAGAGCACTAATCCATCGGCTCCGGCATTATCCAATTCAACAGCCATATTCGCAAATGAGCTGAAATATGGTCCTAGTTTCACTGCAACCGGAATATTCAGATTCTGTTTCACCCGTTTAACATCCTCGATGTACATGCGTTCAACCTCACGTCCCGAAACTGCCGGATCAACCGCCAGGTAATAGATATTCAGCTCAAGTGCATCAGCACCGGCTTCCTCCATTTTTTTTGCATATTCCATCCATCCACCTTCAGAAACACCGTTTAAACTGGCAATGATTGGGATATCAACCGATTTTTTCAGATTTCGAATGTGATCGAGGTACTCCTCAGCATACAAATTATTGAATGTACCGGGCTCTGGAAAATAGCTCAACGCTTCGGCATAACTTTCATTATAGGTCGTGAGGAAATGATCGACGGTTTCAACCTGGTGATTGATTTGTTCTTCGAAAAGTGAGTACAACACAACTGCAGCCGCACCGGCATCCTCCAGCCTTCGAACCTGGTCTACCGTAGCCGATAATGGTGATGCAGAAGGGACAATCGGATTTTTAAGTTTTAATCCAAGATAGGTTGTGGTTAAATCCATAATCTGCTCCTGTTAATTTGTTTTAGAATCTGTGGATGGTGCACTTTCAATTTTGGTGGGTTCAAACAGAGTGACCATGTTTTCATACCACTTCCAGCGATCATTTACAGCTGCTTGTGCATTTTTCATAGCTGTAACCGCTGCTTTTGCATCCAACGCCGACAACATTTGGTATCGCGTCTCATTATATGCGTATTCCTTAAACGGAATAGCTGGTTTTTTGGAATCCAATTGAAACGGATTAACACCTTTTTCGATGAGATCCGGATTGTATCTGAACAATGGCCAGTACCCGGATTCGACCGCAAGTTTTTGTTGGGTGAGCCCATTTTTCATGTCATATCCATGTGCGATACAATGACTATATGCAATGATTATCGATGGTCCACGGAATCGTTCAGCCTCAATGAATGTGCGTACCGTTTGTGTATCATTGGCCCCCATCGCAACCCTTGCCACGAACGCTGATCCGTAAATCATGGCTTGAAGTGCGAGGTCTTTTTTGGCATTCGGTTTACCTCCGGCAGCAAATTTCGCAATCGCACCGAGTGGAGTGGCTTTCGACATTTGTCCACCCGTATTGGAGTACACTTCGGTGTCGAGAACCAAAATATTGACATCCCGTCCGGAGGCAATTACGTGGTCAAGTCCACCAAAACCGATATCATACGCCCATCCATCACCACCTACTATCCACACTGATCGTCTGACCAGATATTCGAGGTGTTCCTGCAACATCATGAGATCGTCGTGAAGGCTACCACTGGTGTGCTTGCTGAGCAATTCATTCAGTTTCGGCTCAAGTTTTGCAACCAATTCCCGTTGATTGTGGATGTCAGATTCATCAATTTGTGGGTTTTGGAGAAGTCCCTGAACAAGTTCAGTTCCAATTTCGGACTCAAGTTTCGCCAGTAATTCTTCTGTTTGAGCGCGTTTTTTGTCCGTTGCAACACGATAACCCAGGCCGAACTCAGCGTTGTCTTCAAAAAGTGAATTACTCCAGGCCGGACCCCTGCCATCTCTGTTTTTAGCCCAGGGAGTCGTTGGTAAATTTCCTCCATAAATAGAGGAACATCCCGTTGCATTGGCCACCAACATTCGGTCACCAAATAACTGCGTCGCGAGTTTGATATACGGGGTTTCACCACAACCGGCGCAAGCTCCAGAGAACTCAAAAAGCGGTTGCAGGAACTGAGATCCTTTTACCGAATCTACCCTTAGCGTTGTTCTATCGGTTTCAGGAATGCCCAAAAACCAGCCGAAATTTTTAGATTGTTCATTCATTATCGGACCTACAGGCATCATATCCAATGCTTTGTGAGATGCATTAGATTTGTCTTTTGCGGGACACACTTCCACACAAAGGGTACATCCGGTACAGTCTTCGGGAGAAACCTGGATCGTATATGCTGTACCGTCGGACCACTCCTTGCCTTTGGCTTTCATCGATTTGAAATTTTCCGGAGCTGATTCCATTAATTTTTCATCGAAGGCTTTGATTCGAATGACAGCATGTGGACAAACCATCGCACATTTTCCGCACTGAATACAGATATTTGGATCCCAAACCGGAACTTCGCTGGCGATGCAACGTTTTTCAAACCGGGTGGTTCCACTTGGATAGGTACCATCATTCGGCATTGCACTTACCGGTAAATCATCACCATTTCCTTCGATTATTCGTCGGGTAACATTGTTGACAAAATCGTCGGCATCACGATAATAGTCGACCAAATCTACGATGGATGGATCTTTTGAAATAGGAGCATCCATTTGTGGGACAAAAATCTTGTGCATGTGTGCCAGTGCGCTGTCCACAGCCTCAAAATTCATGTTTACAATTTTATCCCCCCGCTTGCCGTACGTTTTTTTAATACCTGATTTGATGGCTTCAATCGCTTTTTCCTTGGGTATCACACCTGCAATTGCAAAGAAACAGGCTTGCATCACAGTGTTGATTCGATTACCCATTCCGGCTTCACGAGCGACTGCCTCGGCATCGATACTATACAATTTGAGGTCTTTTGCACGGATTTGATCGCGTACTTTTTGGGGTAGCGATTGCCACACTTCATCGGGTGGGGCGGGATGATTGATTAGGAAGGTACCTTCGTTTTTGATATGCGATAACATATCAAATTTTTCAAGAAACTGCGGTTGATGACACGCAATGAAATTCGCACGGGTAATCAAGTAAGCAGATCTGATTGGTTTTGGACTAAATCGCAGGTGAGATGTCGTCATGGAACCTGATTTTTTACTATCGTAGACGAAGTATCCCTGTGTGTGAAAATCGGTGTTATCACCTATGATTTTGATTGAATTTTTATTCGCCGAAACGGTTCCATCTGCGCCTAATCCGTAAAACATCGCCCGAAACACTTCGTTAGATTCCGTGTCGAAATTTGGGTCATAATCCAGACTGGAATTGGATACATCATCGTTGATTCCAATGGTGAAATGATTTTTGGGTCGTTCTTTATGCATTTCATCATAAATTCCTTTAACCATTGCTGGTGTGAATTCTTTGGATGAAAGTCCGTATCGGCCGCCAACTATTCGAGGTTCAAAAACCAGTGGATACGCACCCGATTCAATACTTTCGTGAATGGAAGTGACTACATCCTGATACAATGGTTCACCTGTTGAGCCCGGCTCTTTGGTTCGATCAAGCACTGCGATTTTTTTAACAGTTGCTGGTAATTTGTCGAGTAAATCCTGAGATGGGAATGGACGATACAAACGAATAATAACCACCCCAAGTTTTTCTCCGGCGGCATTCAATTTGTCGATCGTTTCTTTTACGGTTTCAACGCCAGATCCCATCATTACGATGACACGATCAGCTTCAGGATCACCATAATAATCGACCAGATCATAACTTCGTCCGGTGAGATCTTTGAATTGGGACATCGCCATACGGACATGTTCAGGACATGAAACATAAAACGGACTTACCGATTCACGCATCTGAAAATAAACATCTGGGTTTTGAGCAGTACCACGTATAAATGGACGATCCGGTGAGAGTCCGCGTCGACGGTGCGCATTTACGAGTCCAACCGGAATCATAGCTTTTAGAACATTTTGTGGAATTTCCTGCACATTCATAAGTTCGTGGGATGTACGAAATCCATCAAAGAAATGGATCATAGGAACTCGTGACATCAAGGTCGCAGATTGTGAAATAAGTGCAAAATCCATTGCTTCCTGGACCGAATTTGAGCATAACATGGCAAATCCCGTGGATCTTGTTGCCATTACATCACTGTGATCGCAAAAAATCGATAAGGAGGAAGTTGCAAGTGAACGGGCTGCAACGTGCATAACCATTGATGTCAGTTCACCGGCAATTTTATACATGTTCGGGATCATGAGTAAAAGTCCCTGTGATGCCGTAAATGTGGTCGTAAGGGCACCATTTTGGAGAGATCCGTGCACAGTACCGGCGGCTCCACCCTCACTTTGTAATTCGATAACGGTAGGGACGGTGCCAAAAATGTTTTTTTGTCCGACGGCAGCATAAGCATCTGATAATTCACCCATCCCCGAAGACGGTGTAATTGGATAAATGGCGATTACTTCATTGAGTTGATACGCGATTTTAGCGACGGCTTCATTCGCATCGATGATCATCTTTTTTGACGGCATGATTCCCTCCTGTCAGGGTGTTAATTTATGATGAAAAGGCAACTGAGGGATGATTTGTTTCTGGATTCATCAAACTCGCATTACCCATCTACGGGGATAACATAGCACAGCAAGTGGGGAAAAAATATGATTTTAGTCAGCTTTTGAAAAATAAGAGTAATTAGTCTTATTAGTAAAAATGGCTCAAACTATAATTGTTTACACTATTTTTGATATTAAATGGGTGGTTTTTCCGAAACATGGTTGATTAGTCAGCGATTTTAACTCTGTTGCCAGTGACACTCTCACGTTTTATGGATATGAAGTTCTTTATCCAAATAGTTTTTGATAACTGAGAGATTGAGTACATTTATGGATTAATAAATTAAAAACTCTATCCGCCGGATAGGATTAGCGAAATGTCAAAACTGGATGTAGTATGAATAGATATAACCTCATAATTGCAATGAAACATCGTTTCATGATGCTTTTCATCGCTTTATTTTTTGCCATTGGTAGTTCGTCAGCATTTGCTCAGGCGTTTGAAACTGTCTCGCCCGGCGAGGCTGGATTCTCAAGTGAACGCTTAGAACGTCTGTCAGAATTGTTGAATAGTTATTCTGAGCAACAACGCATAAGTGGTGGGGTTGCATTGGTGCTTCGCGATGGGAAAGCGGTGTTTTTTGAGTCCTTTGGGAAACGAGATGTTGAGGCAGATGACGACATGCCCAAAGACGCAATTTTCAGAATCGCATCCCAAACTAAAGCGATTGTGAGTGTTGGAGTGATGATGCTGCAGGAAGAAGGTCGTTTGCTGATTAATGATCCGGTGAGTAAATATTTACCTGAGTTCGCTAAAACAAAGGTGGCTGTTCGGAATGATGATGGTGGATATGATGTGGTGGACTCAAAACGTCAAATCACAATTCGTGATTTATTGATGCATACTGCAGGTATTGGATATGGATGGGGTGTCGCGGCGGACCAATGGAAGGAAGCGGGCATTCAGGGATGGTATTTTGCAGATCGCGATGAACCTATTCGTGAGACGGTACGCAGAATTGCAGCTTTACCGATGGATGCACATCCCGGTGAGCATTTTGTATATGGTTATGCAACCGATATTCTGGGCGCTCTGCTTGAAGAGATTAGTGGTATGAAATTAGATGTTTTTTTAAGTCAAAAAATTCTGCAACCATTAAAAATGCACGACACTCATTTCTACTTACCGAAGGAAAAAATCGATCGTTTGGCCACAGTATATTCATCTACACCGGAACGTGGTATTGTTCGGGCTGCAGATCCGGGTGGGTCGGTCGGGCAGGGCCATTATGTAAATGGTCCACGAATGAGCTTTTCGGGTGGTGCGGGATTCCTCTCTACTGCAACGGATTACGGCCGTTTTCTTCAAATGCTTTTGAATGGTGGAGAATTGGATGGGGTGCGAATTCTAAGTCCA
Organism: Bacteroidota bacterium; assembly: GCA_003448835.1. Taxonomy (GTDB): domain Bacteria; phylum Bacteroidota; class Rhodothermia; order Balneolales; family HLUCCA01; genus UBA11400. The sequence goes on from DLXM01000056.1 coordinate 26,508, forward strand.
AAATCGGTTGAATTGATGACGATAAATCATCTACACGACATAAAATTCAGAAATGGCGAGGGGATGGGTCTTGGATTTGATGTCCTTATTGATGTTGGTTCGCGTGGTACACCCGGATCATTAGGCGATTATGGTTGGGGAGGAGCTTATCATTCAACGTATTGGGTGAGTCCGAAGGACAGAATAGTGGTTGTATTTTTTACGCAATTGCTTCCCGCTACTGGGTCGGACATTCACGGGAAGCTGCGTACTATGATTTATCAAGCCATGATGGAGTAGTGTCCGCTACTTTTTACCCATCGAATCATCGACTGAAAACTTTCCGCTACCATGTGTCGCAAAGACCAATGAAGCTAAGAGAAGCATTAATTCGAGTCTCATGGACTGGAATACATTTTCTGCGCCGAGTTTTACCGTGATTATTGCTACAAGCATTACAATAGCAAGAAGCAAAGCTGGTATTTGAATTCGGAATCCAACTAATACCATGATCCCACCAACCAACTCAACGATTGCTACAACCCAAGCCATGATACTTGGCATAGGTATCCCAATGCTTCCAAAAAATCCGACGACACCTTCAATTCCGGTTAGTTTTCCATAACCCGACATGATGAAAATCAAACCCACTCCAATTCTAAGGAGTAAATACGCATAATCTTTATACTTATCGAAATTCATAGCGATGACCCTTTATGTTTGTTCGTGTTTATAGTCAAACAAGTTTAATTGTTTAACTATAACATTATAAATATTCATTAAACTATTCGCAACTATATGAAAAGCATATAATTGAACATAAATACATTAAACAATCAATTTCCTTTTTTGAGATTAAAAAAAGGCATAATCTTGTTAAATAAATTTTAAATAGAAATGAACATAATCGATTATACATAAGCAACTTACAATTTTTTAACTACTTACATTATTTTGTTAAAAATTTGTATATGTTTGTCATAATAGGATTAAAGACTATGTTGTCTTCTATAATTTACTTACCTTTCGGTTTTCGTTTTACCATCAATCAGGAATTCATATGACTTCAACACCTCACATCTTTCATATACCGGTAATGGGTACGGGACACTCAGTCGACTCACCAATTCGTGTTGCACACCTGGGAATTTCTTCAGTGATTTCCATCGTTGATGACCTGCTTCTCGAACGTATTCGCAAACACTATTCTAATGAATTCAACTTGCCATTTAATTCCATTGCAAGGAATGCACCAGATGGACGAGCAGTGCGAATAACAGCGTATCTGGACATGGTCCATGAAATAGTGAATAAAAAATTTGAGCAAGTTAAACAGGCAAGCTTTCACACAAATAGTGAAAAAGACCGATATTTCGGTATGCTGGCTTCTGATAGTCCGCTGCGAACTTTATGGGAGAATCTGCCGCAATTTTTAAACTCAAATGATTACAATGCAGCCTCTCAACGCCTGAATGAAGCCTTAGTACCCGGTTCTATCGATGTTAACATCATGTCTAAAGTCGATCATTTAGGATGGGATTCCACCGATATGCCGTTGAGCTCTGAATTTAGTGATGCTTGTGCTGCACTGCGTGGATTCGCAAATAGTGTGATCGAATCTGCCGTTGTATTATCCGCCGGATTTAATCCTCGCCTGTATGGTTACATGAGTAACTTCCCTGGATTTTACCGTGACGCAACCGGAAACATGAAGAAGAAAATCGTTTTAAAAGTTAGTGACTTTCGTTCAGCATTGATTCAGGGTAAATTTCTTGCCAAAAGTGGGCTGGAAGTGAGCGAGTATCGAATAGAATCCGGATTAAATTGTGGTGGACACGCGTTCTACTCCGACGGAAAGCTCCTGCCTTCTATTTTGGATGAATTCAAGGCTAAAAAATCGGATCTGACTGCACAATTGAAACCCATGATCAAAGCATTCTATGATAAAATGGGCTGGGAATACCCTGAATCGGTAATGACCGAAGTACCTCGAATTACTGTCCAGGGTGGAATTGGTATTCATGGGGAACAGCAACGATTATTGAAAGAATTTGAGGTGGATGGTACCGGTTGGGGAAGCCCGTTTCTGGTAGTACCTGAAGCAACGTGTGTGGATGATGCCACGATGCAATTATTGATCAACGCCACAGTTGATGATTTTTATCTGAGTAAAGTATCTCCGCTTGGAATCCCATTTAACAATGTTCGCCGCACCGGATCCGAAAAATGGACCGCTGATAGAGTCGGTACAGATAAACCGGGATCACCATGTCCTAAAGGATTCCTAAAAAGTAATACCGAATTTACCGATAAACCGATCTGTACAGCTTCTACCGAATATCAAATTCTTAAAATCGCTCAAATAAATGAGTCTGATCTGCCACATTCTGTAAAATCACAGAAATTGGATGATGTCCATGCTAAAGTGTGTCTTTGTGATCATCTTGGAAATGGAAGTTTAATTAAACTGGGTATTATTAAAGAAAAACAAGGTCCACAGGCTATTTGTCCGGGACCAAATCTGGCATGGTTCAAAGGTCCATATACTCTGGAGCAAATGACCGACCACATATATGGTCGTGGTGAATCGTTGGTACCACAACATCGACCACACATGTTTGCTAAAGAGCTCGAAATGAACATCGATTACTATGAGAGATTAGTTGCAATGAGTGATCCTGATGATCCAAAATCTCAAAAATATCTGGCAACAGTACGAGAAAATCTGGAAGAAGGGATTCGCCGAATTCAAGAACTTGCGAATACGGCACCATTTTCTGGTGAAAATCTGGAAAGCTTAAAGCATGTAAAACTGCAATCGCTTCAGGTAGAATTCGCATAAACGTTTTGAATAAAAAAGCCGTGGGTCACATGATGATCCACGGCCATTCTCCCTCTTAACAATTCATCAATCGGATTAAAAATCCTTTTTGCTAAATACGTTTAGTCCGCTCCACATCGGAATTACAAGCCACACTACTAACATCGCAGCTGCTGTAATTACACCATATGATGATCCAAAAAAGCGATTGAATACAGCTCCCGTATACCCCATCAATGCTGAGATATCAAATTCGAGCATGACCATTATTCGCGCCAAATCTATAGGATTTAGCATGGAAACGATAATAACAAATTTATCCAGCGGATAATCGCCCAGTAAAAAGACCAGAAACAGGATAAGTCCGTCATATAGAATCGCCATGAATAACCAAATCACAATGGTGAACCCAAATCCTTTGATTCTATCATCATAAAATGCCAATCCGAGTACAAATCCCAAAGACACGAAAATCAGCGTTAGAACTGCGCCCAGTCCGAGAACCAGCACAGTAGAACCGACATCCAGCACAAATATACCATGCCAAATAAGTGGTAAAAGCGAGCCAATTACGAAAGCAGACATCAACGGAATGGATATTCCCAGATAGAGTCCCCAGTACAATGTATTTCGGGCAATGGGTTGGGTTAAAAGTAATTCAACAAATTCCCGTGACTGATAAATGTATAAAATACCGTATATCATCCCAACCAGGGGGATAAACAACAACATTACATTCGAGAGACTAAGTAACGTTTCAGGTCCGCCACCGCCAAACCGAAGTAATACATCAGTTAATGCAAGAAAGATTAGTCCGTAGCCCATTACCCACTTACCGCGCATGAGACTTTTTAACTCACTTCGAATGATGTGTGTCAGCTTGTTCATATTGCTACCTCCACTGGATGTTCCATAAGTTTTGCAATCGCACTTTCGAGCCGAGTTTCATCACTTTCTATCAATAAATTATCCATCGTGCCGTAATAACGCACATTGCCATCAAGCACAAAAATCACATGATCGACCAATTGTTCAAGTTCACTCATGATGTGGGAAGTGATGATGATGGTTTTTCCATTAGACTTTTCCGTCTGGACCCGTTGTTTAAATCGATGGCTCGCACGCGGATCCAGCCCCGCAGTTGGCTCATCGAAAAACAAAATTTGGGGGTCAAACATCATGGCTAGAGTAGCTCCAACTTTTTGACGATTTCCACCTGACAGATTGCGCAACATTTTATCGAGTTCGGGACCCAGATTAAACTGATCAATAAGATCCTGCTCAAAAACTGCATCCTGATCACGTAGACCACGGATGAAAGTCAATAGTTCGTTCACTTTCATGTTTTCCGGATAACGAGCAACCTGAGGCATGTACCCGATATCCCGACGGTAGTCAAAGTTTCCGTTAAGCTTGGTTCCATTGACATATATTTCACCTGAACTCGGCTTGGTGAGTCCGAGAAGTGACTTGATTAAGGTAGTCTTTCCAGCTCCATTGGGTCCAACAATTCCAGTTGCTTGTCCACTCGGGATATCAAGATTGATCCCCTTCAAAACTTCCAGCTTACCGAACGATTTCTTTAAATTTTTTATCTCAATCATGGTATTCGTTCCATTCTTGGTTTTTCATCATATAATGTTTTTGGAGTTAGCACGGGCATAATTCGTTCTGCGGTGTCAAGCAAACGAATAAACATACTTCGTAGTAAAATCAGCGCGGCAGGTTGTTTTTCGATGATTACCGAGAACAAGCTTACCGGACGATACGGCACATCGCCAACACCATCCCTGTCCAGATCATACCCCTCATACGCACTCCAGTAATTTCCCTCAAATGTGTTGTTGTTTCTGGGCGAATCCGTGCGGACATCCAGACTATTTTCAATAAAATTATTGCCAATAAACCGGTTTCCGATGCTATTAGACTTGATATTCACCGCCCAACCATTCAATTCCACATGATTTCCGGATATTTCTACATCAGAAGTCGCTTCCGAATAGATCGCAACGGTATTTCGGTAAAATCGATTTCCCGAAATTTTGCTGTGTTTGATGTCCTTAAGTAAAAGTCCATAAGCAGCTCCACCCCAGTTATCCTCAAAATTGTTGTCCGACATATCCACATAATTTGAATACATCACGGCAACTCCGGCGCCATTTTTTGTGAAGGTATTCCGATAGTAACTTCCTCCATTCGAAAACATATAGTGCAGTCCGTAGCGATTATTCTGTGAACTGAAATTGTCGCGAATATCTGCATCTTCCACGAACTCCAGATAAATTCCATCACGCATTCCAATAACTGTATTCCCATAAACCTGTGGATTATTCGCATTCCAGAGGTGAATTCCATTTCCGGAACTTGCCTCGCGTAAATCATAAGATTCTACCCGGTTATTTCGAATGACCCCACGTTTGGTATCTGCTACATAAATCCCAAAGAATACATCATCCACAACGTTATTTTCGATTACAAAATCCGCCACTTTTTCAATGATGATAGCAGCATAATCACGAACATAACTTTGTCCGGTATTTGTGATTTCAAATCCGCTAATGGTAACACTGTCGGCTCGTACGATAAAAATAAATCCATTGCCCATTCCATTAACGACCGGCATTCCAATTCCTACTAATTCGATAGATTTTTCAATAAGGATGCCACTCTCTTCATAAACTCCGCTTTGAACCTCAATTCGTGAACCGGGCTCAGCCATTTTAACCGCTTCCGAAATTGATTTAATGGGACCATCCAAACTCACAGATATCTGTCCATATAGCTGCGGTGCAACCATCAGCAAACAGACTGTTACTATGTATTTAAGATTTTTCATTTGGGATGGAATTGACATCAACTTTTAGTGTTTATTGTCGAAGGATTTACCTTTTTGCATCATGTCGGATGTCTCTTTTTTGGCATCAATCCATTCGGTTTTCACCAGTTTGAGTACCTCATCATAGCTGATAATTTGTCCGCCATAATCAGCCTGCAATACACGAGCTGCTTCTTCAGTTTCATAAGCAGACAAGAACATTCCCATTGGACTTCGTAACTGATCACTATGCAAATAAAATGCCTTTTCGGCCTCAACCCACACGTCCGGATTCGAAAAGTCCGGCACCCAGCGTGAATGAACATTTTCCGGATCAGTATTCTTTAAATCAAAAGCCACCATGCATTCAACTGAGTCGAATTTGAATGATTTCGATTGCTTGTTCACAATTTGTGAACCAAACTGAGCATCTGTCACCATCATTCTGCAATGTTCGCACAAATCACTACCAAAATTAATCGGTTGTGGCGACGGAGTACATCCGGATACTATCAATACCAGTATCAATATCATGCTGGGTTTAAATAAATTTTTCATTTTCTGCTCCAAAAAGTCGTTCAATAATGCATTTTAGTTTTAGAATTCATCATTAAATATGCTTGGCTCAATTTTTCAGTTTTGGATCTTGTGTTTCTGCAGATCCGTTCTTGTTTAAATTTTTCAACTTATTCTATTCAGCCCGATTCTTCTTAATAGTTGGATTTGCTTTATGCGCCACCAGATCCATCTCAGATTTGACTACTTCCAAAACCTCATCCCATGTGAGATATTTACCGGGATATGCTTCGTAGATGTATGTCAACATTTTTTCATTATTTGAATCCACAGCGGTTAAGAAAAGTCCGTCAGGAGATGGGCGAAGCGGACTTCGTAAAAACTTTAAGTCGCTAACCGGAAGTAGTTGGGCACCATGAGCAAAGTCTGTTACTTTTATGAATTTTATCTTCGATGAATCATCCATTTCAAGGTAAAAAGCTGCAGTGCCTTCGGCGGATTTAAAATTGTAGATTGTCCCATCATTGAGTTCAATTCGCCCACCATACCGTACCGTCTTTATAGTATCGTTTGTGAATGCACATATATCAACATTGTAGTTGATCTTCTCAACGTCCATATTGATTTTTGCAGATTCCTGGTTGTCCTGTGAGGATGTATCTTGAGCACAAGCGCCCAATGCAAACACCGAAATCATCAGTATTGCGATATTTTTGAGGGATTTCATGGATTCTCTGGTTTTAACGGCTGTTTTTGTTCTTTATCCCGATCAGTAAATGTGTGAGCTTCAATAAAGATTGAAACTCAGAGTCAGGGTTATTTTTTTTCTTTCCACAAAACGACTGACGCCAGGATCAACGATAACCCTAAAAAGATAGATCCCGTGTGTGGAATTGAACATGCATTAATATTCAGTAATTGTTTACATCCAAATAGTGGTGGCTGATAACTCATTCCCGGAACTTTTATTGGAGCATCAGGACTCAGATTATGTCCGTAGTCATATCCCCACATATAAAAATCGATGAATCCGATAATTCCAATTAATACCATCAGTATCAACCAGGTGAATGTGAGTCTGTAACTTCCGGTAAATGCTGCCAGCAGACCAAGAAATATCATCACCAGAAAGACATACGGCATGACTTCAAATTCTTTAAAATCTTCCTTGTTGATTTCGGCCATCCCGATGTAGTGATTCAACGTGTTAATGCTTTTTAGATCATGTTTGTTATGACCCGTCACGTCATCAATTGAAATATACATTCCGATCCCACCAGGATATTGAGGAGCACTCATCTTGATAGACCAGAATGGCATGAAGTACAATGGAATTAATAATAGTGCCGCGAGTCCCATTGCAAGTCTGGAGTTCTTTTTCATAATAGTTTCCTTCAATCTGTTAGTCTGAAATTTTTGAAATAATTTATGTTGAGCGGATACAATTTGAGATGGATTATCCAGACAATTGAGATTATTTAGTTTGAGATTCCGGATCCGATTTTATATTCGGACCCGGTTTCTCTTTTCATCCCACCAAGGTTCTGTTAACAACCTGATGGACCTCATTTCCGACAATAATTACTTGATTTTTCAAGGTTATCACTGCCTCAATTTGGTTTAGTTAGTTCCGGTAACCCATGTTAAAGGAACGTTTGAATTCGCCGCTGATACGCGAATATAACCTTGCATTTCCTGATGCAGAGCTGAACAGAAAGCCGTGCAATAGAATGGATAGATACCGGTTCTGGTTGGAGTCCATTTCAGAGTCTTAGTCTGTCCGGGAACTACCAATACTTCAGAATTTGGTACACCTTTTATTGCTATACCGTGAACTACATCCCACTCTTGTTCCATGTTTGTGAGATGGATAAACACGGTATCGCCAACTTTTATACCTTCGATATTATCCGGACGGAAATGACTTCTTGTAGCGCCCATGTAAACACGAACTACATTACCTTCACGTACAACACGATTTTCTGTAATTCTGGTCAACGCGTAAGGGTGATCATTTTCTTCCATTTCGTAGATTTGCTTCGAATTTGGCATGATCTTTTCAGCAGCTATTGCTTGTGCATAGTGCGGTTCACCGATAGTTGGGAAGTCATACAATAATTGCATCTTGTCGCCTGATATATCATACAACTGTGCCGGGTGATTTTGTTTTGGTCCGGTTGGCAGATATCTGTCCTTGGCTGTTTTGGTCAATCCAAGCAAATATCTTGCCTCTGGGTTAACATTATCTCCTGCGGTAATCATCAGGTGACCAATTGAATAATAGGAATCGATACGATCCACCACTTCAAACGTCTCGAGTGACCACTTCACGATTTCAGAAGAAATATAAACTGAGGTATATGCATATCCTTTACCATCAAATTCGGTATGCAACGGACCAAGTCCAGGATTTTCAACTTCACCAATTATGGTTGAATCGTATTTTAGTACGGGGATTCCGTCGATGAATTCATCAAATTCTTCATTTTCGATAGCTTTGATCATGCGTGAAAATGAGTGAACCGGGATGACCGTAGCCAATTTTCCGCCGGCAACAAGTAGTTCACCTGATGGATCAACATCCACCCCGTGTGGTGATTTTGGAGTCGGTAGATAGTAGATGAAATTTTCTACTTCGCGGGTGTCCAGCACCGTCACTTCATTATTTACTTTTGATACTGCAAATCCTTGTTTGCCTTCATAGTAGTTATGATAGTACTCAGCCGACATGGTTTTACCTTTGCCTTCAGCAACCAACTCAGCAGCTTTTCTCCAGTTTACAGCAGCCACAAAATCTTTATCATTTCGGGATGCATTTACTTCAAGCATCGTGTGAGCTTGTTCAGTATTGTAGGTAGTAAAGAAAACCCAATCGGCAGAAACACCTTTTCCGGCGCGACCTAAATCGTAGTTAAACGGAGGTACGATGATTTGGAAGTCAACATTCATTCGCCCTGATTCAGGATTCACTTTCAAAAATGTCAGTGCTCCACGGAAACTCTCTGAGTAGCTATTAATCGCTACATCCAGATCTTTTTCGTAAGGAATACTAAAACGGGTAGCGCCAATCACGTACTCAGAATTGTTCGTAACAAAAGAAGATGCGTGATTACCACCTGTATTTGGTAGTTCAATGATTTCCTTTGTTTCGAACGTTGTCAGGTCAATTCGAGCGATACGTGGAGTATTGTTCGCGTTGATGAAAATCCATCGACCATCAGAATTTCCGTTAGTTTGGGAAATATGTGGGTGGTGAGAGTCATCCCAGGGGATAAATCCATAACTGGTATTAAACAGTGGTTTTGTCTCTTCGGTATAACCGTATCCTGTCTCAGGATCTTGTGAAAACACAGGAATCACTTTTAACATACGTGCGGATGGGAGACCCCAAACGCTTAATTGTCCGCTATACCCGCCGGATAAGAATGCATAATATGAATCATAGTCACCGGGTGCGACATAGACCTTTTGAGCAGCATCTGAGGTATCGAGCATATTTTGGTTGGATGGACATCCTGTCAAGATGAATGCCGAAACAATCAAGATACCGGCTCCGGTCAGGATCCTGCTTAGATTATTTAGTTTTATTGTTTTCATAGGTTTTGTTTTTTGTGTTAGGGTGAGATTCATTTGGTTTTTAGCTGTGAAACCGGATTTAAAAATTTGATTTTCGGGTTAGCTATCGGACTGCGTTCGTAAGAATTCAACAATTGCCCGGGCATCCTCACGTTCAACATTCTGAAATGGCATGATGGACATATATTCTTGTAATAATTTTTTGGCTTCAGGGTGTTTTTTGGTCATTTCACCCGGATTCAAGATCATATTCATCACGTAGGTCGGAGTTCTTTTTTCCAGTACATCACCAAGTGCTGGTCCAACTACACGATTATCCATACTGTGGCACATTTCACATTTCATTTCAAAAATGGCACGTCCTTTTTCGACCCACTCCATATTTAATTCACCTAAAGTAATCGGCTCAACAACGGGTCCGATTCCATGTTCTAATTGAAATGATGTTAATTCCGATTCTGATTTTGCAGTTGCAGTGGATGTTTTTTTATCCGGTGTATTCGTTTCACCGCCACAGGCAGACAGTGTGACAAAAAGTGCTAAAACGGTTGTAATTCGAAGCAATGATTTCATGATGTTAGATATTTGGTATTAAGAGTATTTTGTCCCATTTGTGGGTAAAATTATATTTTGTGATATTTGTACTTAGTTTCGAATGTTTAAATTGATGGATTTAAATGGTGAAATTTCATCAGATAATCGTAGATCGTTTCCATTTGCGAGATCTTTCAGAGTAACATCTTCCATTAGTCGTTGCAGATTACCTCTCAAAGCAGTCCACTTTTCGTGCATTGGACAAGGCTTTTCAATTCCACAACCAGGTAATCCAAGAATACACTCTTTCAAAAGATGATCCCCATCAATTGAAATCACAATATCTCGAAATGTAATTTCTCCCGGATTCTGAGCCAATTTTACTCCTCCATTTGGACCCTTATATGACTCAAGAATTCCGGAACTGGTCAACTGTTGAAGTATTTTGGTTAAAAAATAGAACGAAACATTCAATTCAGAACTTATTTTTTGGATGTTAATAAATTCATCTTGCTCTTTCTGTGCCAATAAAATTGATGCCCGAAGACCGTTAATACAGGATTTGGAGAGCATGATTAAATGTTTATTTCATATTTAAGAGTATTATATCTTAAATATACAACACCGGAAATTACATTGCAACTTATTTCGGACTTTTTTGGCTGTTATTTTTGGCTTGCCAACAGTTTACGATTAAAATCTCATCAGACATAGGTGCTTAGAAGCACCCGAAACTAATCTCGAGTGTTTGAAAAACGAACCTAAAATGGCAGATCATCGTCATCAAATGCGGGTGGTTCCGGAATCTCAACTGTAACATTGGTTGAGGTTGGGTCTGATACTGCACCACCAAGTTTCTCAATCTTCCACGCTTTCACATCAGTATACCATCTGCCGTTGTATTCTCTACTTTGAACATCGATTGAAGCGGTTATTTGCTCACCAGTCTGCAGGTTGGAAGCATCAATTTCATCCCCCCACTGGACGATGCAAATCTTTTTGGGATACTGTTCTTGAGTTTCAAGTATAAATTCTCTCTTTCGCCAAGTTCCGTTTTTACCCTGTCCTGACATTTCCTGTAATACTTCCGACACAATTCCGGTTACCTTTAAGTCCATATCAATTCCAAAATATTAAGTGATAATTCTACAACATGGGACTCTGATTTTATCCCTCATCCAAAACCCACATAGTACACATTTTAGCCGACATGAACAACGAATTCTAAACACTTGATGTGGATTTAACATCGAAAATCTACATTAAATAATTGTTTAGAATTTCAATCAAATTAAAAAAAATCTAACCAAAGCATTTGGTTCATTTGAACTAAAAAACATACTGATATTGAAGTACATCAACAAAATGCACCCGCTTTGAAGCTTAAAAAGCGGTATATTTGAGTCCAATTTCTATTATTTTTTAAACTTTTATGACGTATTTATCGGTTGAGCAACTTTCAAAAAGCTATGGTATCAAAACACTTTTTGAAAACCTTACATTTGGGATCTCCAAGGGACACAAAACTGCATTAGTAGCACCAAATGGCACCGGTAAATCTACATTGCTCAGGGTAATTGCCGGACAAGAACCACACGATAGTGGGACAATATCAATCCGAAATGGAATCAGCATCGGATTTCTAGAGCAAGAACCTCGATTAGACGATAAGATGTCCATCGCAGAATACATTACTCACGGACATTCCGACATTGTTTCGATCATAAAAAAGTACGAGAAAGCAGTTCACGACCAGTCTGAAAATTACAATGATGCAACGCAACTGGCTTTTGAAAAAGCACTTGCTGCAATGGATGCCGCCGATGCCTGGGATTATGAGCAACGCATGCAGCAAATCTTGGGAAAATTAGACATCCACGATCTCGATCAGTCCATTTCTTCATTGTCCGGTGGTGAGCGCAAACGAGTCGCACTGGCCTTTGTACTACTCGAAAATCCTGATCTTTTATTATTAGATGAGCCAACTAACCACCTTGATGTGGATATGATTGAATGGTTGGAAGCCTATTTAGCGAAAAGTGCGATCACACTACTCATGATTACGCACGATCGGTATTTCTTAGACAGAATATGTAATCACATCATCGAAATCGATGGAGGTAATCTTTATCATCACGATGGAAATTACGGTTATTATTTGCAGAAAAAAGCCGAACGCCAAGAAGTAGAGCAGGTTGAATTTGGCAAAGCCGGACAACTTTATAAAAAAGAACTCGAGTGGATGCGCCGGGCCCCAAAGGCGCGAACCACAAAATCAAAATCCCGGATTGAAGCATTTTATGACGTAGAAGAGCGTGCAAAGCGCAAAACCGAAGGTTCTGAAATGCGACTTGAAGTCAATATGACCCGAATGGGAAATAAAATCATTGAGTTGATTGGAATTCGTAAACAATTCGGAGACAATGTGATATTGCGTGATTTCTCATACTCATTCTCGAAGGGAGAGCGTATTGGGATCATTGGGAGAAACGGTGTAGGAAAAAGTACCTTTTTGAACATTCTTACCGGAAAGACAGCGATGGATACCGGAAAAATTGACAAAGGGTCAACCATCGTTTTTGGTCACTATCAACAGCAGGGCATAAAAGTTGATGAGTCCATGCGAGTCATAGATGTTCTCAAAGAAGTGGCGGAAGTCATAGAGCTGGCGGATGGAAAACGTATAACAGCGTCACAGTTCTTGGAGCATTTTATGTTCACACCAGCCATGCAATATACTCCGGTTGCCAAACTTAGCGGTGGAGAAAAACGTCGTTTGGGACTCATGATGGTGTTAATTAGTAATCCGAATTTCTTGATTTTGGATGAACCCACGAATGATTTGGATTTAATTACCTTGAATCGTCTTGAAGAATTTCTAATGGATTTCGGAGGATGTTTGATCATCGTTTCTCATGATCGTTTTTTCATGGATAAATTGGTGCAACACTATTTCGTATTCGAGGGAGATGGGGTGATTCGAGATTTTAATGGTACATATCAAGAATGGCGACAGGAACAAACTGCGGTGGAAAAATCCAGTGCAACAAAAAATACAATGCCCGCAAAAAAACAGCTTGATGACTCATTTTCGATCAAAAAAGAGGCGTCCAATGATGGTTCCTCTAAAAAAGGAATGAGTTTTAAAGAAAGAAAAGAATATCAGAAACTAGAGAAAGAAATAGCTGATCTTGAGGTCGAAAAAGCTAAACTCGAGGTTGAAATGAGTAAGATAGGACTCGATTATCAGACTCTCAATGAATTATCGGCCCGGCATTTGGAAGTCCAGAATCTGATTGGTGAGAAGGAACTCCGCTGGCTAGAGTTGTCAGAACTAGAGTAAATGGGCTCGGGGGTTTCATTTTTGGCGCCTCAGCAAGTCGCAGGCGCCACGCGCCGAAGAGTTGCGTAGTGACAAAAATGAAACCCCCGAGCAATTGATTTCGGCAAACTATTTCTTTAACCTCCAAAGTCACGCATTTTATCAACAGGCAGGACCCACTTAGTCCCTGCACATAACTTTACGCAACCATGACTCGACTCATACTTTCTATAACCATATTTAGCTTATTCTTTGCAATAGATGCATCCAAAGTAAATGCTCAGACAGACTACGCAAACTCGAATGCCACAAACAGAGCAAAATTTTTAGCACAAGCCACATCCATTTTAGAATCAGTCCCGCTCATCGATGGACATAACGATGTACCAATTCAATACAGAAGTCGTGTTCGTTACAAACTTTCACAACTCGATTTCCATAACACATCCGATCTACAGCGTCCCATGCACACAGACATTCCCCGCATGAAAGCTGGTCGACTTGGCGGACAATTCTGGTCCGTTTATGTCCCAACAAATGTCCCGGAAAGCGAATCAGTCCAAATTACACTCGAACAAATCGATTTTGTCCACCGCCTGGTCGATGCTTATCCCGATTTTTTAGAAATAGCACATACGGCCGATGATGTCGAAAGAATTTTTGGCAATGGAAAAGTTGCCTCATTGATGGGAATGGAAGGGGGGCAATCTATTGGAAACTCACTCCAGGTCCTTCGCCAAATGTACGAATTAGGAGCACGATACATGTCAATCACCCACGGACGCACCTTAGACTGGGCAGACTCGGCAACCGATACTCCCAGACATGACGGACTTACAGGTTTTGGCGAAGAAGTCATTCGCGAGATGAACTGGCTTGGCATGATGGTGGATCTCTCCCATGCATCTGCACCAACCATGCGCGACGCAATCGCAGTTTCAACTGCGCCTGTCATCTTTTCACACTCATCCGCAATGGGACTCAATAACCACCCTCGCAATGTACCGGATGACGTACTCGACATGGTCAAAGAAAACAATGGAATTGTGATGGTGACTTTCATCCCATCTTTTATATTCGAAGAACTCCATCAACATATCAGTAATCGAAATGCGGAACGTGCCCGGCTCGACTATTACTACACTGGTCAACCTGATTTAGTCTCTGAAAAAATGCGTGAATGGGATGCAGCAAATCCAGCGCCTGTGGCAACGCTTGAAACAGTAGCTAACCACATCGATTACATCAAAAATCGTATTGGCATCGACCACATAGGAATTGGTGGTGATTATGATGGGATTTCACTTCTACCAGAAGGGCTCAAAGACGTGAGCACCTATCCGGATCTTTTTGCTGAGTTATTATATCGTGGATATACCGAAGAAGAACTCAAAAAAATTGCCGGGCTCAATATTCTAAGAGTCATGCGTGATGTCGAAACCGAATCCATAAGACTTCAGTCCGAACGACCACAAGCATCCGAAGCAATCATAGGAGATTACCAGGACTAATTACATTATTTAACGAGCATCATCCTGCGGGTGTCAGAAAATCGTCCCATTTCGATTCGATATATGTATACCCCGGATGATAATCGACCTGAATTAAACGCCACTGTGTAACTTCCTGTAGATTTCTGCTCATTGACCAATGTAATCACCTCTCGTCCCAGCAAATCATAAACCACCAATTTCACATGGGTTGGCTCAGCAACATCAAATGGAATCGTTGTAGTTGGATTAAACGGATTAGGATAGTTCTGATGTAACCGGAACTGTGATGGCATTTCAACCGGATTTCTATCAATATTTGTTGTAGTTGTGGATGTAAATGCTGCATAAATGCCGGGTTCTGCCACGCCAACCGAAACTACATTATGGGTAGTATCAACTTGTCCGCCCATTTGTTTCCATTGCGTTACATTCGAATCCCAGCGAAAAATCTTAACTGTTAACTCATTATCAGGATGATCCAAATTCAACTCAGAATATCGAATTTCAAGATCTATTTCGGCATCGATATCATCCATTTCATAAATAAAACCAAACGCTGGCGATACCTTTCGACTATTTTCTTCGAGTCCAGAAGTTGGAACAGGAAAATCTGATGTTAAAATAAAAACACGATCAAAAATATGCTCAGAGTCTGTTAATGTTGCACTAAAATTTGAGTTATTACTACTTACTTGTGTAATCAAATCTACATCAGACGAAATAGAGTATTCATAATAAGTACGAAAGAAAAATGGTGTATTAGATGCATCCAAAGTGGAAACTTTGATAGATCCCGACTGGGACTCATTAGCTGCGTGACTAATTAACAATCCATTATCCGTTAGACTTAAGTTGGCCTCTTCAGAAATATCATTATACTCAACTAATACATCCGGTATCGCTGAAATAACTGTTTCTGTCACAATTTCAACTCCAAATCCCTCAGAAGATAGTCTTAGTTCGGGTAAAACTGGCTTAATACCCGATGCTTTATATAAAATTAATTCATCTGAATCAGACTCCAATTCACCTGAATACCATACAACATCATCACTTGCATTTAATATTTTCAAAACCGAAATATTTTCAGAAGTACCAGTTGCTTCCACTTTATCACCAACCACATAACCAAGAACTGCAATTTTCCCATCATCCGATGTATTTCCTTGTTTTATAATCCTATTGTCCAAGGCTCGCTTTTGAATTATTTCAGTGTTTTTAAGTAAAGAATCGCTTTCTGTTTTGGCAGTAATTATTTTTGTGGTTAAAGGGGAATCCGGTCCTGGAGCAATAAATGTCATTTGGGACCCTACGTCATAATTTAATGAGCCAAAATTTTCGTTTGGTCCTATGAATGAGAATGTCCCGGCTGGTAAAGCACGTTCACTTGGAATAGTAATAGGAGCATATATTCCATCATAAGTATTCTCATATCGATTATTGACAACTTCCCACGTTCCTTTTTGATGTTTGATGTATTGTTTATTATTCTGACAGTTAGCATTTTGATAGTAATGATTCCATGACATATTTGTTGAATTCGCCCCGGAATAATGGTAATCCATGAAGCCATAATTTAGATCAGCATTGCACCTGACTCCATTATTAGGGAAATTATACTCATCATATAAGCCGAGTGCATAATGACCCAATTCATGTATAAACGTTCTGTATTCATGGTAATCTGTCAATAAAAGCTGTGTTTCCAACACAACTGAGCTATTCCTATTGACATCACCTCCACCATACCATCGTCTGGGCATATAGATTTTAGCATTTTCAGCTGATTTAGAAA
>DLXM01000312.1 GCA_003448835.1 Bacteroidota bacterium
GGTTCAGATCGGCTAGATGGGCTCTTATCCCACGAACTAGCTCACGCACTTCAGTTTTCCGAATTTGGTACAAACGGATTTACACGTTTTCTTTCCATTTTTTCACCCGACATTGCGCGCTCAAATCATGGACTCACACCACCCGGATTCAGAGAGGGTCTCGCTACCTACGTAGAGTCAGAATTGAATCCTCAAGTAGGAGGAAGGGGAAATTTTGCTCCTTTTACGAATCAATTTTATCAAAATATTACCGGACCGTCACCATGGAATCTGGGACAACTACTTACTCCGTCAACTATTTATCGCCCGGCTGACCGATACTACATTGGTGGATATCACTTCACAAATTGGCTCATTAAAACACAAAAACCTGATCTCATAGAATCCAGCCTCAAAAGTTTTGCGAATTTCCCGCTTTTGGGATATGCACCGCATCTTTGGTACCACACGGGAAAAAGTCCACGAGCGTTATATCGTGAATTCATCCAATATGAAACTGAAAAGTTTGATTCGATTTCTGCGACTCAAAACCAGTACTTTCAATCGAAAAATATATCAACCGAAATTCAGCAAATCATAAGCGAAAATCCCGGGATCGCACAACAAATACAGCCTTCCAATAACGAATCGCCCAACCGGCCATTTTCTGTTGAGTCTTTAACGAATAATTTCCAAACCCATCCTTATCAAACTTTTGAAAACAAAAACCTTGATGGATCTAACTCAAATAAACCAATTTGGTTCAATGATCATGAAATAATCTATTATTCTATATCGTACAACGGACGTCCGGGATTTTATATCCTAAATATCACGAATAATTCGCATGAACTGTTATACGAAACGAGGATTGAAGAATCTTTCCATTTTGAGTTAAGTCCGGACAAACAAAAGCTGCTTTACTCCAGATATCATACACATCTCTTTTATGACAATCATTTCATTACGGACATATATGAGGTGGATTTAAATACACTCAAATCCTCTCGTATCACAAAAAATGAACGTGTTCGTGCCCCCGGATACATCAATGATTCTACATTTGTCGCGCTTCAAACCAAAGTAGATACTCATCAACCTGTGGTTTTTCAAAAATCAATCTCGGGCCATTTATCGCAAACATTTCCTCAAACAGATACCCTGAATTCACCAGAATCTTTGATTCCAATACAGCTACATCAATCACAAATTTCAATTCCCTCAAATCAAACATTAAATCCTAACCAATCATCTCAACCTCCGCAACCAAATTCACTTACGCCCCAAGCACCATCATCAGCAAATTTTGTACAGATCTCTGTAAACCCGGTTTATAAAATCGAACCAAAATCTAAAACAACGATAATCGATACAACCCCAAACCCTATCACCTCCACTAAAACAAATTCATCCTACCAGCAATCTTCTCTCCCGGTCTCAGCAGCAATCATCACCTCAAATAATCAATCGGGTATCTATTTTAGTTTTGATGAGTCCAATCCAATACCAAAAGCAGACCAAGAACCCGAAATCTACCTGCTAAATAGCTCGATTTATGATTTATCCTGGAGTCCGGACGGGAAAAAATTGCTTTTCTCAGCCGATTATGAGCACGTCATGCAGTTATTTGAATACCATCTAGAGCAGAACTCCCTCCAGCAGCTCACGCATGGACCCTGGAACTCCATGGAAGCGTCGTACTCGACCGAAGGCACCATGATTGCATTTATTTCACTTCAATCGAATCAGCGCAAAATCGTTATCCAAAATTATTCAGATTTTCAACCAGTATTGATTAGCAGCCCGAAAACTCCCCTCAATCAAACTTCATCCTCAGAGAACTTAAAAATAAATGTCACGGTAACATCTAATTCACCTTCATCCAATGCCAACCACGTCGACAATTCGATATTAAATCCAAATTATAAGGAATCAACCCAACAAAGATTTTCAGTTTCTTCGTCTAAACCAAACGAATCACTTTCGTTTAGCCAATCCAATTCACCACCCAGCACCAATTACACTTCCATCCCCTACAAAACCGAACCATCCTGGTTAATTCCACGAACATTCGTACCCATTTCGAATCAAGTAAGCAGTAAAAACGCCCGTTCCTTCGGACTTTCTCTTCACAGTTCCGACGTATTACGAAAAAATGCCTATGCACTCGATCTCGAATACGCTGAAAAATCCATTTTTTATGATTTGAAATATCGGTATTCCGGATTTTTTCCGGCAATTCAGCTCAATCTGAATCACACTGCTTATGATCCCGGTAATCTAATTCAGCGCGATGGACTCGAATTTTTTGGAGAACAAAGAGAATATGGAATATCCACACCTATGCGATTTAATCTGGATCATAGAAATTCATCAAATAGTGTGATCCTTATTCCCGAAATTCTAAATCAGTCTACCAGAATCAGGCTTACCGATGATGTAAATCCAATTAAAAATCAAACAACTGATTGGTCCGGATCAAATCGTATCAGGTTCTTTTCGGCCTATAATTACCGACTAAAACAAAACATTCGGAGCATAGATCCGGTTAACGGACTCATTCTATTTTATCAGACTGATGTGGATATAAATACGAGCAACACAGATTTAAAACCATTTTCCGGACACAGAACCGGGCTTTATTTTTATTCAAGTCCAATTAAAAAGCAAAATCACACCTTGAGATTGGGAATTCAATCGATTTTTCAAAACCGGTTTGGTTATAACACGCTCGACTTAATTCATGAAGCGTTTAATTATTCTGCTTTCACCCTGGCTGATAAAGATTTCACTTCATTTTCTACGAGATATAATATTCCATTAAGTTATCCGGATACCGGTGGAATACTGGTTCCAGCTTACATAGAAAATTATTATCTGACTTTATTTTCAGAAACTATTCTTAATTCACAATTCCAACATCTTGATTCCGTTGTAGGTATAGGAATTCGAGGAAGATTTCGATTCTTCTATAATATCGTCTTTGATGTCGGAATTGGGATCGCAATTAATCCAACCGTAAAAGGTTCGGAAACGATTGTATTCAATTTTTGATTACATTAAATAGTCAACCATAAAATCATACCTATCATTTCGTCATGAAAAAATATATTCAATCAATTCTGGTTATAGCCCTTTGTTTAGTTAGCTATAGTATTGCACAAGCTCAGGAAGTACCAAATCCACGAGTAAGTCCAACAATGATTTCTGCTACAACTGTAGATGGAGCTTACATAAAAGTTGTCTACGGCATGCCATTTAAAAAACAACGGGAAGTTTTTGGCGGACTTGTGCCTTACAGTGAAGTCTGGAGAACCGGAGCAAATGAAGCAACAGAAATTACTTTAACAAAAGATGTTTCCTTCAACGGAGTTGATGTTGCGGCCGGACATTATTCGCTTTTTACGATTCCAACTGAAAATGAATGGACCATCATTTTTAATAAAGACCTGGGAATGTGGGGAGCATTTAATTATAAGGCAGAAAATGACGCAGTTCGTTTTACAGTTCCATCTGAAACATTAACAGATGAGTGGGAAGCATTTAGAATTTTGCTGGTAACTGAAGAGGGGTCTAACTCACTTCAAATGAAATGGGATAAAACCGGCGTTACAATTCCATTCGTAGTTAAATAAATTTTGTATGAGAGACAGGGACTTTAGTATAAAACTTTAGTCTCTGTTTTTTATTCGAATTCTTTTCCCCATTCAACTTGATTTCTAACTTTATCAAGTATTTCGTCAGGTACTTCAATTTCCATGCGGAGTAATAACATCGCGTGAGTTTTTCCTTGAGCATCTAATTTAAGGGAAACTGTTCCACCACCGCCCAGACTATCGTGCAAAATAAAATTTAATGCACCAATGTTTGGTAATTCGAATCGATCCACTTTTCCTTTACACACATTTTTCATGTGTTCTTTCACTACATCTGCGGTAAGATTTTTTAGTAAAAATGGATAAACGTCCGGATGACGAGCAATTATCCCAACATTACTGGCATTACCTTTATCCCCACTTCTTCCGTGAGCTATTTCAATCAACTTTACTAATGCCATATTAAATCACCTTTCCAATTTCTAAAATCGTCTCTTTTTGAGCAGTAGCCCATTTCATTATATCATCTTTAGCTTCAGCAGATGCAATAATTACCAGTCCAATGCCAAGATTCATCGATAATCTCATATCCTCTTCGGGAACATTTCCAATTTGCTGAATCAAATTAAAAATCGGATTTCTATCCCACGAACTATAATCAACATCTAATTTTAAATCCCCATTTAAAACTCTGCGTGTATTTCCTTCAATTCCACCACCGGTGATGTGTGAAAAAGCATGAACACCTGGAAAAGATTTTAAGCCACGAATTACACTCAAATAAGATCTATGCACTTTAAGTAAAGCTTCACCAACCGATTCACCATTTAATTCCTGTGGTCTGTCATCTACATCATATTTACTAAACAACACTTTTCTCGCCAGTGAGTACCCATTTGTATGAAGTCCGGTACTCGGTACCCCAAATAATAAATCACCTCGTTGCACTTTTGATCCGTCAACAATCGCATCTCTATCCACAACTCCAACAATAGTGCCGGCTAAATCAAACTCACCATCATTATAAATATCAGGCATCTCTGCAGTTTCACCACCAATCAACGCACATCCATTTTCTTTACAAGCAATTGTAAATCCTTTTATAACATCAAAAGCAATTTGTTGATCTAATTTTCCGGTTGAAAAATAATCCAGAAAAAACATCGGCTCAGCTCCACAAACCGCAATATCATTCACACAATGATTCACTAAATCTTGTCCCACTGTATCATATTGACCCTTTTTAAATGCAACAATCAATTTAGTCCCAACACCATCTACACTACTTACCAGGACAGGATCTTTCATATTCTTAAAATCGGGACGAAATAGTCCACCGAATCCACCAATATTTGAAAGTACATTTATGTTATGGGTTTCTTTTACAATTCCTTTAATTGACTGAACCAGTTCTTCACCGGCTTTAACATCAACTCCTGAGTCTTTATAAGTAAATTGTTTCTGCATGTTATATGATTGAAATAAATTCGTTGGTCAGCTATAAAGATACGAACTTGAAAAGAGTGTTTTGAATTCTTTTCTATGATGTTTTCCACACGTGTTTTCAAATAATAAATATTTTATAAATGTTCTTCTTTATATAATAGGTACTGTGGATATGTTGATAACATAGTTATTCAGAGATCATATATGTAGTGTTGACCAAATGTTGACAAAGATGTGGATAAAAATTCATTAATTTTAAAGGGTTTAGTCGTACATAGATAGATGTTGTAAACATCCGCACATAACTTACATATGTTACAGAAATTTATCTTTCCACACTTAAAGTTATCCCGATTGACTGTTGATGTAGATCGTTTTTATGTGGATGAAATTGTATAACTAAATTTGCATTTTAAATTTCGAATCTTTGAACAAGTTATACACGTGGGTTATCCACTTATCAACATAGTTACCAACATGAAAACGGTCATCCAAAGAGTATCTAAAGCGTCAGTTGAAGTCGATAATTCAATTGTTGGATCTATAAACTATGGGCTTCTCATTTTAGTTGGATTTCATGGTACAGACACAATTGAAACGGTTGAATGGATGTGCCATAAGATATTAAAAATGAGGATTTTCCATGATGATGATCAGAAAATGAATAGATCGGTTCAGGATATAGATGGTGGGATTTTAGTGGTATCTCAGTTTACTTTGTATGGTGATGCAAAAAAAGGAAACAGACCCAGTTTTATTGAAAGTGCTCGTCCTGAAATTGCAATTCCTCTTTACGAATACATGATTAATTATTTTAAAGAAAATTCAGAACTGAACATTCAATCCGGTGAGTTTGGTGCAATGATGAAGGTTTCTCTTGTTAATGATGGGCCGGTTACAATTTTACTGGATAGGTAATGGGTGTATTATTTCTTTTTATTGATGGGATAGGCGTTGGTGAAAATTCTGAACGGAATCCATTTTCAACAATAGAGTTACCGGGATTTTATACATTATTAAACCAACAGAGACTTACATCAACTTCAAAAGAAATTTATTCAGATCGAATTCTTTTTAAATCTATTGATGCTAACCTCGATATAGATGGATTACCTCAAAGTGGAACAGGTCAGGCGAGTTTATTTTCGGGACAAAATGCATCCAAAATAATTGGTAAACACTTCGGTCCTTATCCCCATACAGGTAATAAACATCTATTAACGGATGAAAGTATATTTAATCAGCTCCAAAAAAGAGAGAAATCTGTTCATTTTATAAATGCTTTTCCAAATGTGTTTTTTGAGCGATCTAAAATCAGAAATCGTTGGAGTTCATGTACACTAATGACTCGATCTGCAGGATTAAAAATTAACTCTGAAATGGAGGTAATTCAGGGTAAAGCAATAACTGCTGAAATTTTGCAGGACTTTTGGAGGGAAAAATTAAATATTGATATCCCAGTGATTGATTATGAGATAGCTGCCAATAGGGTATACAATGCTGTCGATACTTTTGATTTTACATTGATGGAGTATTATTTAACTGATAAAGCAGGGCACGAACAAAGTATGGATGCTGCAGCTGCGTCACTCGAAAGAATTGACGGGTTTATTCAATCATATCTTAGATTGATGGATACCAATGATACCCTGATAATTACCAGTGATCATGGTAATCTTGAAGAATTAACGGTCCGCACACACACCCGAAATCCGGTACCATTTATTGTTTTTGGGCGGGGTGCCGGACAATTTATGGATGTGAAGTCTATAGTAGATGTTACGCCAGCAATAATCAGTTATTTTAGCAACTGATCTGTTCTAATTATTAATAAACCCACAAAAAAAATGCTCACTGATTAGTAACCAATGAGCATTTCAAATTTCATCTAATTGAAATTTAATTTAACGAGTTTAGTAATCGTTGTTGAATTTCTTCAATAGAACCGATTCCATTTACGCTTTTATACAGACCTTTTTCACGATAATGTTGCATAACCGGTGCTGTTTCATCTTCGTAAACTTTTAAACGGATCTTAATTTTTTCCGGGGAATCGTCCTCACGTCCTTGTCCACGATTGACTAATCTGGTTATGAGTTCGTCTTCAGGTACTTCCAACGCAATAAATCCATCAACTTGTTCGCCTCTTTTTGCAAGTAGTTTGTCGAATGCTTCAGCTTGTGCTACAGTTCTGGGAAAACCATCCAGGATGTATCCTTTTTTAAACTCATCTTTTGAAATTGTTTCCTGAACCATTTCAACTACAACATCATCAGACACTAATTTCCCGGAATCCAATATTGATTTTACTTTGATTCCCAAAGGAGTTTGATTTTTAATAGCATTTCTGAACATATCTCCCGTTGATAATTGAGGGATTTTCAAAGATTCTTCTAAAA
>DLXM01000295.1 GCA_003448835.1 Bacteroidota bacterium
CACCTTCTGAATCATCGTCGCCTTCAGAGTCGTCATCGCCTTCTGAATCGTCGTCGCCATCAGAATCATCGTCGCCCTCTGAGTCGTCGTCGCCTTCGGAGTCATCGTCTCCTTCAGAATCGTCAGAATCGTCGTCGCCTTCGGAGTCGTCATCACCTTCTGAATCATCGTCGCCTTCTGAGTCGTTGTCTCCTTCAGAATCGTCATCACCTTCAGAATCATCGTCGCCTTCTGAGTCGTCGTCGCCTTCTGAGTCATCGTCGCCGTCTGAGTCGTCGTCGCCTTCGGAGTCATCGTCGCCTTCAGAGTCGTCGTCGCCTTCAGAGTCGTCGTCGCCATCTTCAGCATCATCCGAATCATCGATTTCATCATAATCTGCGAACTGTTTCTTTAGCAGAATAAAAGATCGACGTATACTTTGCTCAATCCATTTAACATCACTTGCTGAAGTTGGATCTAAATCACTACCATCTCGATTAACAAACCAATCATTAATATTGACTGTAATCATTAGCTCATTTTCTGATTCTCCATTAATTTCTACTGCTGGATTAAAATCAAATTTAAGCTTATAAACCTTTGATGATTTGAAAGTAAATTCTTCATCATTGTACAACCCTTTTACTACGATAGAATAGAACTTATTTCCATTAATGAAATCGGTATCATCAACAACTTCGTTCTTTTTTGGTTTGCGAATTTCAAATTCCAACTCATCATACAAGCCATTAGGAATTGTCATCTCCGATAATACTAAAGGAGATCCATCTAGTGGAAGATTTATGATGAAATTCTCGGTTTCAAAGTCCTCAGTATTATCATCAATACCTTCGAGCTCCATTTCATCAATAAACATCTTTATCTCAGTGATCTCTACATGTCCGGACTGAACTTCAGATCCACTCTGTTTTGCCAACTGTGAAGTTGGACTTTCAGAACGCATCTGAATTTTCACTTTCGCAGGATCGCTTAAATCAGATTGTGTTACATTACAACCTATGAATGTGATAGTAGATATCAGTACCACACTCAAAAGTTTGAAAAATTGTTGGTTCATTATTGTTGTATTTAGTTGATATTTCGTGCTGTGACCGTAATACAAATGGCAAATGATCTTACCCCTAGTGATATTTAGAATAATAATTAAAATTTTCTAATAAATTATAATATATAATATTAGAAAAATCAATCTTTTGTGATTCGGACTCTTTAATAATCTCAACATGTCGTATTTAAATAAAATTACCTCACCAACTTTATTGCTGGATAGAAATATTTGTGAAGCAAATTTGATAAAGATGAAATCCAAAGCTGACAAGCTAGGACTTCGTTTGATTCCTCATTTCAAAACTCCACAATCCATAACGATTGGAAAGTGGGCTCAAGACCTGGGATTAGATGAAATCACAGTTTCATCAATCAAAATGGCACAATACATGAGCAGAATGGAATGGTGGAATATCCATATAGCATTTCCATTTAATATTCGAGAAACTGAGGCATTAAATAAATTATCCACTTCAGTCAAAATTTCAATTCAAATAGTAAACACAGAGAGTATTTCCTTTTTAGCGAAAAATCTGGTTAACAATGTTTCATTTTTTATAGAAATTGACGCCGGATATGGTCGAACTGGAGTGAGAAGTGATGATTTAGATTCGATTGATTCAATTCTGAAAATTGCTTCAGAAAATCCGCTGCTTAATTTCAAAGGGTTTTATATCCATCCGGGACATAGCTATTACACATCAGTAGAGGATGTTTATATGGAAACCCTTATCGCTATGAAATCATTGAAAGATTTATACATTCATCGTTTTCCAGGCCTTGTAATTCGATGTGGTGACACCCCCGGAAGTTCAATAATTCATGAGTTTGGTGCAATTGATGAACTTGGACCGGGAAATTTCATCTTTTATGATTTAATGCAGGTTCAAATAGGTAGTTGTAATCGTGAGGATATTGCAGTGGCTCTGGCAGTACCGATTGTGGATATCAATCGTGATACCAAAAAAATCCTGGTCCATGGGGGAGGGGTTCATTTATCGAAAGATTTTTTAATAGAATCAGATGGAATTAAACATTATGGAGAAGTTGTAATGTTGAATGATTCCGGATGGATTTTGCCAACTACTCGATCTTTTGTTGAAAAGGTATCACAAGAACATGGCACCATCCATGCGACTGATGAGTTACTTAAACAAGTAAATGTTGGTGACTTAATTGGCATTTTACCGGTTCACAGTTGTATGACAGCAGGCTGTATGCGAGGATACTTATCCACCGAAGGAGAGTGGATTGACCATGCTGAAGGAGAATCATTTAATACATAGATAAGTAACATTCTCTGAAGTTGATCGTACTATTTTCGATCAAAGCCTCATTTAAATCATTATGAGTCTTATCGTTTTAAACAATTTCAGGGTCAGGTACATTTTATGATTTCATCATTGTTTACGTCAATTGGTTATGCACTCGATAATATTCGATTGAATTTTTTTCACACGATTTTATCTGTCCTTGGGATTATCATTGGTGTTTCTGCTCTGATAACGATGTTGGCGATGATTGACGGACTGGAGCAGTTTGCTGAGAATCAAATCCGGGAAACCACTTCATTGAACATGATCCAGGTTTCATCCCAAAAAAATGATTTTGTCGATGGTGTATCGATACGAAGAGATGATCCGGTTATTATTTCCGATGATATGTATCGTGAGATAATGAGTGTAGTGACCTTTCCTACAAATAGTTATCGCTATTCAAACCGTGGGAAAGAAATTACATACTCTGATTTGAAACTGGGGTCGGTTCTGTCATTTGTGGACTCCGCATATACCAGCAATTCAACTATGTTATTCGGAGAACACCTCTATGATTCATTTCATGAAAATTCAAACGTTGCCGTTATTAATACGGCACTGGCAAAAAAGCTCAGTCAAAGTGATACCATCAAAGCTTCAGTACTTGGATCTAATATTCAAGTAGATGATAGTTTATATGAAATTATTGGGATCACTTCAGATGAATCTAGGATGAGTACAATCATGATTGCAATACACCACCTTGTTGGAAATGAATTAAAAGAATATCCACCATCCATAACTCTGGAAGCTGAAAATATTGAAAATGTCCAAGCAATTAAGGCATCCCTGGATGAATGGCTTGAATCGTCAAAGTATACATCAGATGAAATTGTAATAGCCAGTAATGAATTTCGAGTTGAACAAGCGACCAGAGGATTTATGCTGTTCCGATTAGTGATGGGATTGATCGTTGGGATTTCGGTTGTTGTTGGAGGGGTAGGAGTGATGAACGTTTTACTGATTTCAGTAACCCAAAGAACCAATGAAATTGGAGTGAGAAAAGCTGTTGGATCCAGAAAAAAAGATATTTATATCCAGTTTTTATCCGAATCCATGATCGTATCCCTATTTGGAACCGTTTGCGGAATTATTGTGGGTATTCTGGTCACACTTGCAATTACACCCATTGTATATAAAATTACAGAACTCAGTTTTGACCCGGTTTTCTCCATACCTACTATATTAATTATCACCATTGTATCGATGATCATTGGTGTTCTATTTGGAACTTTTCCAGCTTACAAAGCCAGCCAATTGGATCCAATTGAAGCACTCCGAAGAGATTAATCAACTTCTGATGATGCGTGCATTTTTCTAATTCTGCTTCTGAATATCAATCTGAAGTTTATTCGAAAGATTATACTCAATCTACAGAATAATCATGTTATTGACTCGACTTTACTTCTAAATCGGTGTAACTTTGATGATAACATCTTTTCAAGAATTTCAGTTAGGTCATCTATTATATGGCTCTCTTTCCCAAGGAATTTACTCCTAAATTATTTTCAATACTTCAGGCCGGAATCACTAAAAAACAATTCACAAAAGATATTATATCTGGTGTAATTGTAGGAATTGTTGCCCTTCCTCTTGCTATAGCTTTTGCAATTGCATCAGGCGTTTCACCTGAAAAGGGTCTTATCACAGCAGTAATCGCGGGATTTGTTATATCAGTACTTGGTGGATCAAGAGTGCAGATTGGGGGTCCCACCGGTGCATTTATTGTTATTGTTTATGGAATCATTGAGACTCATGGTGTTGCAGGTTTGACAATCGCAACATTCATGGCTGGATTTATCATCATTGGATTTGGCCTGGCCAGATTTGGGAATTATTTGAAATTTATTCCTTATCCACTCATTGTCGGATTCACCAGCGGAATTGCCTTAATTATATTTTCATCTCAAATAAAAGACTTATTTGGACTTCAAATTGATACGGTGCCAGCCGATTTTGTTGAAAAGTGGATTGTTTTTGCTAATGCATCCGGACAAATTAACTGGATTGCTTTTGGTATAGCATTGAGTACTATAGTAATTTCATTGAATTTCCACAGAATTTCCAGGAAAGTTCCGGGATCATTAGTTGCCATTGTCCTTGGTACGATCATTGTCCAGTATTTTGGATTGCCAGTTGAAACAATTGAATCGAGATTTGGTGAAATTCCCAATCGATTATCAATGCCAACCATCCCAAGTATCGATTTTGCTACCATTCAAAGTTTAATTCAACCTGCTATAGCTATTGCGTTGCTTGGAAGCATCGAGTCACTATTATCTGCTGTAGTTGCGGATGGTATGACTGGCGGGAGACATCGTTCTAATATGGAATTGGTAGCACAAGGAATGGCAAATATTTTCTCAGGATTATTTGGTGGAATTCCAGCGACCGGTGCTATAGCCAGAACTGCTACGAACGT
Source organism: Bacteroidota bacterium (assembly GCA_003448835.1). GTDB lineage: Bacteria > Bacteroidota > Rhodothermia > Balneolales > HLUCCA01 > UBA11400. Next base: position 4,786 of record DLXM01000295.1, read on the forward strand.
AAAAAACGGAGGACGAACACCTATTGCGGGCATCACACATGCAATTGTTTTATTACTAATTATGCTATTATTTGCCCCTATAGCAAAATTGATCCCATTAGCTACATTAGCAGGTATTTTGGTCGTTGTGGCTTGGCACATGGGTGAATGGCATCATTTTTTTGCGCTAATGAAAAGCAATTATATGGATGTCATTGTGCTTTTGACCACATTCTTGTTAACGGTATTTTTTGATTTGATTATAGCGATTGAGGTCGGGATGATTATGGCCAGCTTTATTTTTATGAAAAGAATGAGTGAATCTACTTCAATAAGAGATGTTGCTTCGATTTTTTCACCGATTGAATCCGGTTCTGAAGCACTTTTTGAGGAGGAGCTACCGGAAATCCCCAAAGGTGTTCTGCTTTATGAAATAAATGGACCACTTTTCTTTGGTGCATCGCAAAAATTTCAGGAAATTATTTCAGATTTAAACCATAAGCCCGAAATTCTTATACTTCGAATGCGACATGTGCCATTTATTGATGCAACAGGAATTCATCGCTTAAAAGAAATTTGTACACAACTTATAGCTTCTGGTACTTCGGTTATTATATCAGGAGTCAATCATGATGTAAAATCCGAATTACTTAAAGCCGGTATCTACAAACTTATTGATAAACATAACGTACATGACCATATTGCGAGTGCAATTGAACGTGCTAATGAAATATTGAGCAAAAAGAAACCAAGATTTTTAGATTAAAAGTCTTAAAATTCCAACATGAAAAGATTTGAATAATATGACCCTATCATTTAGAGACTCATTTTATGCCCTGGCATTTTTTGTATTACTTGTAGCTGTTCTGATTGTCGCAAAAAGTATCTTAATACCACTTAGTTTTGCATTGCTACTTTCATTTATACTGTATCCGATTCACGTACAATTTCTTAAATACCATTTCGGTGAAATCGCATCAGCAGCTGTTTCGCTTATTCTTTTTTTTGGAATTTTGATTGGTCTATTGATTTTTTTCTCAGCAGAAATTTTAGCCCTGTCAGATCAAGTAAGTGATTTTCAAATTAAATTGATGAGTGTATTTGCTAGTGCTCTTGTGTTTATAAATGACAATGTAAGTATTGTCGGAAATTTAGAACAAGAAGAACTAATGCAGAGTGGGAGAGATTGGCTTAAAGAATCCGGGGCTTATCTTCTTGGGCAAACATTTGGAAACACGGCCGGAATACTTGCTAGTGCATTTACTATGATTATCTACACTTTTCTCTTTTTGTTATATAGAAAAGGATTGGTTAGGGCATTTATGCACTTTGCTGAAGAAGGACAAGAAGAGAAGTACCATAATATGCTAAGAAATATTCAGCAGGTAGGTCAAAAATACTTATCCGGCATGATTATACTAATAATAATACTAGGGGTTGTTAATAGTGTTGGACTCTGGATCATTGGTTTAGATTCACCGTTTTTATTCGGATTTATGGCGGCCGTATTATCAATTATTCCCTACATCGGGACAGTAATGGGAGCAGTAATCCCTGTTTTATATGCTTTTTTCTCGCATGATGCATTATGGGTTCCACTTGCAGTTGCCGGATTATTTTGGGTTGTTCAGATATTGGAAAGTAATTTTATAAGCCCCAAAATCGTAGGTAGCAGCGTGAATGTGAATGCGCTGGCTGCAATTATGAGTTTAATTATTGGAGCCGCAGTATGGGGTGTTGCCGGGATGGTTTTATTTTTACCATTTACCGCAATGTTAAAAGTTGTTTGTGAAAACTATGAACAACTAAAACCTTTAGGTATGATGATTAGTGAATCACATTTTAAGGATGATTGATTATCCTGCTATTGAAATTCAACTTTTATAACGCCAAATAACAAAATTTTATGAGCAAAATTCTAATCTTTCGAGCACTATTTTTTATAGCTGTTTTTTGTCTACCAACAATGGTAGCAACGGCTCAAGAGAAACCACTCGGGCATCAATCTGAAGATGAAGCCGCTGTTCTAAAAGCAATTGATGATTTTATGATTACGCTAACTACACAAGATCTAGAACGCAGGGGAGAGTGAAGTTGCTACATTTTTGTAGAC
>DLXM01000115.1 GCA_003448835.1 Bacteroidota bacterium
ATACTTCGGGGATATTCATAAGGCAGATAAATATCATGGATGTGAACATAAACACCTGAATTTAGTCTGGGCAGAAGCTCTAAAAATTCATACGCTACATCACTTCCTATGTTGAGAATATGACTTGAGTCGATAAAAAGTATGTCGTTTTCTTTTAGAACATTAAAATAATCGAGTGAAATTTCTTGAAGTTTGGTTGTTTTCAAAGATGTTAGTCCCGGGAATCCCTTTTGGAGAGTTTTATTGGGATAAGGTTCAATAGCAATTAGATCACAAGAATGTCCATCTTTTTGTTCATTTACTAAGATTGCCTGGGCTGAGAGATAGGTTGTGAAGCCAGATCCAATTTCAATTACATTCTTTGGTTTAATATCACGTATCAAGCAATAAAGAAATTCGGCATCAACGGGACTAAAAAACGGGTTATCTGAGTAGAAAAGCGCCTCTGAATCTAATCCAGTTGAGGGGGGGGGGTAATAAGGAATTGATTATACTCATCATAGAACTTTGATTTGAAGTCTTGTATGCGTTGTAATTGCATTGAGTCGTTCATTTCAATACCGATCATATCAGATTTTTTATCCCAAAGACTTTCAGGAATAAATCGTGTATCTGGTACAGGTTGATAAAAGTGATTAGGGATTATATGCAATCCCAGTGCCTGCCAAAAATTAAACGTCCAGTTAGTGAAACGGAAAATTATGGCAAAATAAAGTTTCTTAATCATAAAAAATTAAAACGTTAAACAAATGCTCTGTCGGATTGTAACACCTAATAGCATCAATAGTTAATTGTGATCGTTATTGTTTGTAGTAATAAGATAGAAAATTATACTATACTACAATTACAAAATTCGCCAAATCTAAAAGTTCCATACTATGGATTAGTTAAGAAATGGAGTATTGAATCATTGTAGTTTCTCATCTTTTAACTCATCAATATTAACTGATTTTGATGCCTTTCCCTTTTTTAGGTTAGCTATCGACTGGTCTATCATCGTTAATGTGTTCATTGAGATTTCATCAGGGTGTACCAAGACTCGTGGGCTTAGCTCGATGGTACCATCAATTTTCTCACTTACATGATAATACTTTGCTTGTGCTCCACGAATAGTAATTCGTTTCTTGGAATCTAGGTGGGCGTCGTATTCTTTGATGGCTTTTGACATGATTTATTGAATTAGTTTTGAATTAAAATATAATAAATCTGTGGGAATTCCCACAATTTCTTTAGTATTATTTTAGAGTTGTAACTTAACTATGACATTATGATTTTGTCCAAAAGTGAAAATTTTAATCTGTAAACACAAACAAATTTGTCACTGATTATAAAGCAAAAAATATTCTAAACTTGGACCCGGTAAGGGATCAGGTCCGCGTGAAACATCCATACCCTTCGATATGGATATTGATGCCCATGGCAACATTTATATTCTGGATCATGTAAGACGAGCAATCTTAAAATGGCCAAATAATGAACTTCCAATATTAAAACGACAAACCCATGGAGGGATTAGTCTGGATTTTAATACGAAACGTCATCAAACGGGTGTTTTCGAATGTGTACCGGACTCAATTTGTGTTTTAACGTCGAATTCATATATGAATCAGCCGGGAAGTATTGTAATCGATGTTTATGATAGCCAAAACGGACATTACAAGTTCTCATATTTTGCAGAAAATATTGGTCGATTCTACGTACTAAACATGAATCTGAGTCATTTAGCTACTATTAATGAGGAAATGGAAGTTACAGTTTGGCGAATTATACCGGATTAAAATACAAGTATGTTAACTAAAAACTTCATTTAGGGATTATTTCCATTTGAAGCTTCAAAAATGTGAATTCCTAATTTATTCAAGAGTAGATCATCTAAAACGAGACACTCAATAAAGCCCCGATTGTTTCGGCATTCATGCTGACATCGGTGTTCGTTGGACGCATGTAGGTGACTTTTAACCTAACATTTCTGCTCATGGTGTAATTTATACCCCCTTCATACCAAAGAAGATCCGGATATTTACTATACGTATTTGGCACGCTGTATCCTTGATAAAAAATTGCGCTATACCGAATATCAGTTTTATCAAAAGTCGCATAATCAAATCGGCTTACCAGCGTAAGTCCAGGCACGGCTGCAACTCGAAATTCCAATTCACCGGAAATTGTGCTGGATGCAAATTGAACATCATCATTGACTAATTTCCACTCACCGGTACTGTTTACGGCCATTGATGAAAGATATGCCCACATAGCTGTTGTTCGCTCAATATGTGGTGCACTCCATTTTGTTCTGAGATATTCTAATCGAAATATTATGTACCTGTAGCTGAATTCTAAATCAACTCCCCAAACAAATTGGGTGTAATCGGCCAGATCATCTTTGGAGATCATGTCGTTCTGGACAGCAGGTTTCATATATGGACCATATCCACCGGATAATCCAATGCGCGTTGAGATAAATGGTTGCCAAACAGCTCGGCCCATCAAAGCGGACATCCCATGCATGTTGTAATCAAAAAATCCGGAAGGTGACGCCATCCCCCAAAGCAGATCATACTCAAAAGGTCGCGATTCACCTACTACCCNNCCCGAAACCGCAATACCAGTGGTGTACATTCGATTGTAGACCATTGTCATCCCCGGAAACGTCCCGTAAGAGCGAGCACCCAGCGTGTATCCTATCATTTTATCGACCGGAAGGGTCCATTCGTGTGTTAATGGTAAGTGACGAAATGCGTTTTCATTGGATAAAAACCGATTCGAATAGCTTCCGAACGGAATAATCAGCCTTCCTGCAGAAAATTCAACCGCTTTGTCCAGCCAAGGTTGCCAGCGGACCGCTAACATCGAAAAAAACACCGGACTAAGGTCGGTACGGGCATAATAATCGCTTTGTAAAACGGCAGTTACACCCCAATTCGGGTCAATTTGTCCATCGACGAACAGCCGAATATTCGGAGTGTAAAGAGACAATCCGGAACCAGGGGTCTGATTCAATCCGGGCTTTGAGTCCTCGCCACCATGTCTTAATTCAAAGTCAATGAGTCCACCGACTGCAACTTGACCTTGCATTATTACCGGGGATAATCCCCATAGTAAGCAAAACAGAATCAGTCTCAATTTTTTCATCATGATTTCTCCTTTGTTTCCCAGATAACTTCAAAAATTGGCACCGGATTTTCAATCCCTTTCACCTTAACTGACTCCAGCGTATTCACTTTGATCCGACGTTCCAGTCTTTCAAAAACCGATTCAGAAATCAATATTTGACGCGCGCCTGCAACTGAGCACAGTCTGGCACCAATATTTACATGATTACCAATTACGGTGTAATCCATGCGGTCGTGACTTCCCACAGCACCCATCACCACTTCGCCGGTGTTTATGCCAACACCCACATGAATATCATCATCCTGATTCATGGTTTCTGACATTTTATGTTGTATTCGGATGGCCGCTTCGACCGCGTTTGCTTCCTTTTTTTCACCCTCAAAAACAGCCACCAACTCATCACCAACAAATTTGTCGATATCACCACCACATTCTCTCACAATATCAGCCTGCATGTGCAGACATTTATTCAGCATTTCAATGACTTGTTCCGGTGCTCGTTTTTCACTCCATTGTGTGAATCCACGCACGTCAGAGAAAAAAACAGCTACCTGTTTTCGTGTACCTCCCGGTTCAACACTGTTCAAATTCTTTTGAATGGCTTCCAACGTTGCACGGGACACAAATTTGAGCATGAGTAACCGTTCGCGCAAATTGGTAACTAGTCGGTTAAAGGTTATCGTCAGAATACTTAGCTCATCACGGGTCACAATCGGGACATCCTCACTGTAATCACCATCTTCGATTCGGCGAATGCCATCAATGAGAAGATGAATTGGACGATTTATTCGAGACGTTAACCATAATCCGACACCTGCTGCAGCCATCACTGCAAAAATCCCAAAAATGAAAATGAGTCGCTGTAAATCACGTAAAGGGATCAACGCTTCATCCAGTTTTCTGGCAACTACATAATATCCGGGGATACCTGCTTGTGTATTAGTTATTGGTAACATGGATGAGACATATACCATCCAGATATTGTTTTCGGCATTCACCTGACGCACTACAGCTTGATTTTGAGTCAACACCTCAAACGTAGCTGAATATACACCCTGCGAAAATTCAGCTTTTTCCACCGGATTCAACTCCATCGAGGTGACCAGCAATTTATTATCCACGAAGTACGTCACTTCGCTACCGGTATCTCGCGAAAGTTGTTCTGTTTCAATCTGGCGGATGGGATATCCATATGAAATGGTTCCGAGCAAATCATTTCCAAGCCATACAGGTACGGTCACAACATTAAAATATCGTCCGTCTTGTTCCCAAATAAAGATTCTGTCCGGATAATCTCCGGCTAATGCCTCCCGAATGCCCGGACGATCCGCAAGAGAGTGATTTGGCAGAGTCGCACTGGTCAGTTGTCCCAATGGGTAGCCGTTACGGTCCAGAATCAGCAGCACCCCAAGCGAGTCCTGATTAAAAAAATACTCATCACTAAGGAGTGAATCCGGTAACACGGGATCAAAATCCAGCAGGGGCATCAGATTATTTTGGATGATTTGTGTAACTGTGACCTGATCCCCGGTACTGATAGCACCCTTCACGTTGGGCACATCAGCAAGCAAAATGGCGGTTTGATACAACAGACGAAACCGAATTTCCTGTATCCGTTCAAATAGGCGCCCGGTCTCCTCAAAATTTTGAGTGATATCCTTTTGAATACGATTTTCCAACAACTGACTCACGCTGATGAGTACTACGATGATGGTAACGAGCACAAGACCGACCAGACTTCCCATCATTTTCCACCATAGCGTAAATCCAAATCGACCCATCATGAGGCCTCCAACGTGATCGAACCAAGCGCCGTTTTAGTTCCATTTTGAATTCGTATCTGATCCGTGTATTCCAGATAACCCGGCGACATGATCGTGATGCGATAGGTTCCGGCCGGGATATTTGGCAGATTAAATTCTTCGTTTTCACTCAAGATGTACCAGGAATAGGTATTGGCGGGCAATACGACGATAGTCGCGGTCATATTAGAATGGATGTCACAAAATACCTGAACGATGCCGGTTTTTTCGAACATTACATCTACATATTCACCTTTGGGACGTCTTCCGATGTCAAATCTTTTGACGGTTGAAAGGCTGAATACATTATGGTAAACCGGGTCAGAGTTGATAACACGGACTTTCTCACCAACTACCACACCCATGAGGCGAGGTTCGAATTGTAATCCCGTTTGGTCTAGTCTTTGGATTTCGGATGGAGTTGGACGAGTAAAATTCGTAGTTGACTCAAGAGAAATCAGCACGGGTCGCTGCTCTGGTTTGGTTTGAACCGTGGTTGTTGGCCGCCGGTATCGTCCCTGTGGGCCCGAAGCTGATGAAATTCTGGAAGCTGCAAGTTCTATGCGTCCCGATAGTTCTCCAGAACCTGATTGCCCGTATAGTTCAGGTGACAGGAATAAAATTAAGAAAAGACTGAATGTTATGAGGATAACAAATCGCATCGTATTCATTATAAATGACCAAGTTAAACCATTCTAAGTCAATGTATAAATATAGCTAACGATAAAAAATTATTTTTACTTGTTTAAATCCATGGTTCAAAAATGCCAGAAATTCCAAATATGAAACAAATGCTACATTTTTTAAAAATTTCATTCACGTTCAGATTAGCATCAATACAAAATGATTGTTTTT
>DLXM01000114.1 GCA_003448835.1 Bacteroidota bacterium
AACATTAATTCATCATTATCAAATGCAAGTTCGACAAAAACAGGTGCACCCGGCTTCGAATACTTCAAAGCATTGGTCATCAGATTATTAAAAATTTGCCTGAATAATCGTTTATCAAAATAACAGATATCAGGAATATCGCTGAAATCAAATTCAATAGAATGAGATCCCTTACCATTAAGTTTAATTTCTTCTATGATTCCGCTTATGAAATCCAGCACATTATCTGCTTCTTTTTCACATTTCAGTTTCCCGGCATCAGATTTTCCGATTACCAGGATATCATCCATCAATGAAATAATTTGCTGAACCGAAGATTGAATCCGTTTATGATGATTATCGTTTTTTTCTTTTGTCCAGGTGGACCCGTAATGCTGCAAAAGTTCAGATGACGTCAAAATACTGGCTAATGGTGTTCTGAATTCGTGCGATGTCATAGAGACAAACTGTGTACGCAATTCATTAAGCTCTTTTTCTTTAGCATAAGCTTTAGAAATTTCATCATTCGCAAGTTTTCGATCGGTCACGTCAAAAAGCATCACAAAAAGTCCTATGACCTCACCCTTCACATCATGTTCCAGATCAAAATACAACTCAACCCAGCGATTCTGTTTCATCTTGTTGACAAACGGAATCAAAACCTGCATTGATGATTTATCAGAGTTATATATTTCGCTAAGCTGTACTTCAATTTCGCTGATTACGTCCTGACTAAAAAAGCTACTGAAATCGTGTCCCAGGCTCGAAGAGATATCAAATCCGGTAATTTGTTCCCACGCAGGATTTATAAATGTTATGATTCCTTCTTTGTTGATTTTACAAATAGCCTCACGCACCCGATCCACTACCGCTTTATAACTCTGTTGTGTAATTCTTAAATCCTCCTCAGATTTCAACCTGATTTGGACTTCCCTTTTTAATTCACGAGTCCTGTCATCTATCATTTTCTCAAGCTGTTTACTATGCTTTTGAACCTGGGAATATAACTCAGCATTCCTTTTGGCAAGTTGGGCAGCATGATTCGCAGTAGCCTGTAAGTCTTTGACGGCATTTACGCGATCTGTGATATCCTGTAAACTACCCTCGTTATATTGAAAAATTCCATCTTTATAAACTGGTTTACCGTTGATCTCGACCCAAATGGGAGAACGATCGTACCTCCACATTTCCACTTCAAGACTTCGAACTTCTCCCAGTTGAGTTGTTCGGTGTTTCCACATTTGATAATGATCCTTGTGGACATACAATTCCTTGGTTTCCACTTTCATCAATGAATCCGCATCCGGATAACCCAACATATTCACCATGGCCTGGTTGACCTCCATAAACTTTCCATCAGGAGTAGTTTGATAAAGTCCGATTGGAATACCATGAAACAACTCTTCATAACGAATTTGAGCCGCTTCGAGAGCTTTTCTTTGTTGAGATTGAATAAAAGTCTGACGGATAGATGCTCGTAGTCTTTCTAAATTTTCAGATGACTTAAGGATGTAATCCTGCAAACCATTTTTCATTGCAGTTACAGCAATTTCCTCACTACCGGTTGCAGTAAACATAATAACCGGACAATCTGGCTGATACTGTTTTACCATTTTCAACACATCCAAACCGGAGGTCCAGTTCAATTGAAAATCGGTGATTACCAGATCAATATGAGCATCTTCCAGGCGTAAGTGGAGCTCATCGTACGTTCGCGCCTCTGATACTAAAGCACCAGGTTCTTCAGATCGGACTTCTCTGTAAATCAATGCGCGGTCATCCGGATTATCATCAACAATTAAAATATGCTCGTATGGAGACACAGGTATTGATATTTAAGATGGTTTTTATAGAGTACTAAGGCCTTCTGTGGGAATCAATTATGATATAAACTTGTGCGAAACAAACTAAGAATCCATGATGAAACTCAAAATCTTTTTGCTCAATTTTTACAAAATAACAAGTATCGTTGATTCTACAGAATTTTATTAAGTTTCCATAAACAATTTACATTTTAATGATACAAGCAAAATATTTATCCAAACATGAGTAAAAAAATCGGATTAGCACTTGGTTCTGGATCTGCCCGCGGACTCTCCCACATAGGTGTCCTTAGAGCATTTGAGGATGCCGGAATTAAGCCGGCGTTTATTGCCGGAACCAGCATTGGATCTATGATGGGTGCAGCTTATGCAAGCGGGAATCTGGATAAAATGGAAGAGTTCATGCGTCAGATCACAGTGAGGAAAATGATGACATATTGTGATTTTTTGCTACCCCGACAAGCACTTATGGAGGGTGAAAAAATCAAGAATTTAATACATGAATTAATTCCTATTGCGGATTTCAACGACTTGGAAATCCCATTTAAAGCTGTAGCATGCGATATTCATTCCGGAAAACAAGTTATTCTCGATTCCGGAGATGTCCGTAACGCGGTTCGTGCCAGTATTTCTTTGCCCGGCATTTTTCTTCCGGTTTATCATGAAAATCGCTGGCTCGTTGATGGCGGACTTGTTAATCCTGTGCCCGTAAGCCTCGTACGAGATGCCGGTGTGGATATTGTCATTGCTGTGGACCTGAATAGAGGGGTATTAGATTCAAATGGATTTAAAAAAGATCGAGTATCTAAAAAACAGCTGAAAAATGAACGATCTAAAAAATTGAAAGAAAAATCAGATTCTAAAAAAGATCACGATCAAATTGAAATAGTGAAATCTGAAGACAATTTTGTTGAGAATTGGTTTATGGAAACACTTGGATCCAGGTATCACGAAATGAGTCGTTCTTTTAAAGAAACCATCAATAAATGGGCCAGTGATGATAAAAAAGAGAAGCCTGAGGGACCATCAATTTTTGATGCACTGGCATTTTCGGTTGATATAATGTCAGTCCAAATCACAAAACACAATTTTGAAATCCATCCGGCCGATCACGTAATTGCACCTGATGTCGGACATCTTGGATTATTTGACTATGATGAAGCGGTACCAACTATCGATGATGGTTACGAAAAGGCGGAAAAATTGATCAAGCAGCTCAATTTGAAATAAACCTTCCGAATGTTAAACATCGGCAATAGAGGTGAATTGTCATAGATTTGAAAGGATTAATTTCGTTGGATACTTGGCAATCGTAGTCCGGAGTTGATTGATTTTGAAGAAAAGTGTCCTGAAATTTTGAACAAAAAAAATGGAGCCGGACTGTTTAAATCCGACCCCAACCTTAACCAAACAACAAACGATAAATCGGGACGAAACAATAATTAAATAAAATTCTTACCCGATACCATTTCAACGCAAGTTGATATCAAAAAGTTGCTTTGAAACTTAAACTTTTTATGACAAACGTTTAAATTTTACAATTCATTACTTAATTATTCATCAGTAGCCAGGTGGTGTACCCAATATAGGTAATAAGCAAAAATCCACCTTCCCAGCGATTCAATTCAAATCCCCTGCGCATCATAGGCAGAATCAAAATTGTGAGTCCCAGCATGAACCCAAGATCAACCAATCCAAAGTTACTACTGTCTAGCGGATGAATTATCCCGGTCAAACCAAGTATGCACAACAAGTTAAAAATATTTGATCCAATCACGTTACCAACTGCAATGTCCGATTCTTTTTTAAATGCTGCGACTGCTGAAGTTGCGAGCTCTGGCAAACTTGTACCAACTGCAACGATTGTGATGCCAATCACAGCCTGACTAATTCCCAGCAATGTTGCTATTTCAACCGCCCCTGTAACCAGTAATTCGCCACCACCAACTAAAAGACCTAGACCAAGCGCAACAAATACCCAGGACTTCCAGATCGGAGTGTCGACATCGATTTTGGGCTCTTCTATTAACTGAGTTTTTGCCTCAGCCGGAACT
>DLXM01000103.1 GCA_003448835.1 Bacteroidota bacterium
TCCCATTGAGTAATTTCAAAACTTTTTTAGCGATTATCTGATATTCGTTTTCAGGGATTTCAACCGAACAGGTACTTACATATTCCTCAAAACATGATCTCCATTTGGGCATTTTTCTGGAGCGATCAATAGCTCTGGAAGACACTGCACAAGTACACAATCCGAAGGTTTTACGAATAATCTCTATCATGTCACGCATTTTGCCAACGTGATCGTATGGACCAAAATATTTACTGCCGTCTTTGATTAAGGTCCGGGTTGGAAAAAATCTGGGACGCTCATCTGTTGTCATGCAAATGTAGGGTAATGACTTATCGTCCCGATATGAGATATTGTACCTGGGCTTATACTTTTTAATCAGATTGTGTTCCAGAATTAGCGCTTCAGCTTCTGTATCGGTAACAATTAGCTCAAAATCAGCGATTTTACTCACCATGACCTGAGTTTTGCCACTATGATTTGCCGATTCCTGGAAGTATGTACGCACCCTGTGCTTCAGGNNGTTTAGCTTTCCCAACGTATATAATTTGTCCACGATTATCTTTGTAAAGATAAACACCGGAATTCGATGGTAAATGGCTAAGCTTTTCCTGTAATGCCTCGTTCATTGGACAAAATATAGATGAATTGTCGGGGAATTCAATAAATCTATCATTCGAAATTATTTACGATTTCGAAAATAAATTGACTCAGGAACAAATTTCCAGATTAATAACCCGGAAGTTAAAATTGCCATACCAGACAGGATGCTATTGCTGACATACCCAAAATCAGCATAAAGAATACCGGCAATGAATCCACCTATTCCCATCCCGGTTTGTCCTAAGGCGGCGGTTAAACTCATTAACGAACCTCTGTTTTCGTCATTGACCTGTTCGCTAAGTAATGTTTGAAATGGGGTAACACGTATTGCAACCATTGTCATAACTGCAGCAAAATAGGGATAGGCATACCATGGATTTTGAATGATTACGGTAGTTAATCCAAATATAAATGCGGTAATGACACAAGAAAAAATCACTAAATTTTTGCGCCCGATTTTATCCGACAAAGCCCCGGCTCGCGGACCCGNNAATTACGTTAGCAATACCTCCTACCAGAAATAAAGAAGCAATAAACTGTCCATTAACCTGATGAACCTGTTGCATCCATGTTGGGAAATAGACGATAAAAAGTCCCACACTGATAAACATCATAAAAAATGCCATGATAGAGAAGAATTGTGCAGGCACACGAATAATTCGGTAATATTTTTTTAACGATCCGATTATTGTGAGTTCACCTCTACTCAGCTGAACTTTTGGTTGTGGGACTTTGAAATAAATCACAAAAAATGTCAGGAACATTGTGAATCCAAACATCAGAAATGGAATTCGAAATCCAAAGAATTCAGCCATAATGGTCCCCAATGGAATCCCCAGAATTTGTCCTGTAGCGGCACCACTCATAATCCATCCATTTGCCCAGCCCCTTTTCTCGTAAGGGAAATAGTCGGCTACGTACGAAACAACCGATCCGCTCAATATACCGCCGGCAATACCGGCAATTGCTCTTACAAACAACAATTGCTGGTATGTCTGAGCAAGCCCGTGTAACGAAAGAGCAATCGCCATAAAACCTGTACCGATGAGTAATACTCGACGGCGACCTATTTTATCGGATATCGGTCCTATAATAATTGCAAAAATACCCACCATCACAGCATATGCCGTGATTAAAAGTCCCTGAAGTCTTTCCGGCATATTTAATTGTTCACCGATATATGGCAGAATTGGTGCCATAATTATAATCTGACTACTGGCTGAAAATATTAGCAACCAGAGTGCGAAGAGAATGGTACGTGGATTTGGCTCTTGTTGCATTTTATGGCGAGAGTTTCACGATAAGAACTAAAGTTAGGACGAAATGATTCGAATTAGATATAAAAAAGTTGTTCAATCGAACTTTTTACATCAATCACCCGTATTTTGTTTCAAAATTGCCCTATATGATAAGCACTAAAAGTTATAATTATTGGGATTAATCATTTAATAATCGATGATATACTGAAATTTATGAATCAAGAACAAAATGAGTTTATTGATATAAAGGCAACCGATAATTTTGATGATTTAGTCAAGATCATGTCAATATTACGGAAAGAATGTCCTTGGGACCGTAAACAAACGCATGAATCTATCAAAGATCTGATGATTGAGGAAATCTATGAAGCTATTGAAGCGATAGACAATAAGAATTTCGACGAGTTAAAAAAAGAACTGGGTGATTTATTACTCCATATAGTTTTCCATGCCGAAATGGCACGTGAGAAATCCACCTTTACAATTAATGATGTCATTTTTGAAATCCAGAATAAACTGATTCGTCGACATCCTCACGTATTTGGCGAGAAAAAAGATTTGACTGCAGAAAAGGTCATTTCGAATTGGGAAAAAATTAAAATGAGTGAGAAAGATAGAAAATCGGTCTTATCCGGGGTACCTGATGGACTACCTGCACTTATTCAGGCACAACGAATGCAAGAAAAAGCAGGTGGGGTTGGATTTGACTGGAATCATTGGGAACCGGCCTGGGAAAAATTACTTGAAGAAATTGAAGAATTTAAACAGGCTTTAGAAACTCATTCTCCTGATAAAAAAGCTGACGAATTTGGTGATGTTTTATTTTCTATGGTTAATGTAGGACGTCTTCTAAAACTAAATGCTGAGGACAGTTTGAGACTTACGAACCGAAAATTCAAAAATCGTTTTAATTATATCGAAGCCGAATTAAATAAATTGGGTAAGAATCCAAGTGATGTTTCACTTGAAGAAATGGATAAACTGTGGGATGAAGCCAAGAAGAATGAACGTTGAATTTGAATGAATTTGTTTAAATCCAGAGTTTAACTTGCGATTATAAGGTATTTGCAAAAAAACAACTCACATTATTACGTATTTTTTCAAGCTCAATTTCAGAATATAACCTCTTTTTCGTACCTTTAGGTCTGATTTGAGTTTGATATTATTAGACAACTGAACATCAAGCAATAGATGCAGTAAACACCGATTTTAAACTATTATTATTCACTTACAAACCATTATTAGTATGGAGCCAACAACGAAACAGCAAAATTCAGCGGGACCTGATTTAAGTCAGTATCCTAATATCGACAACGGGCTGGAAGGTATAGTGGCATTCTCCTCACATAAAAGCTTCATAGATGGAGCCAAAGGTGAGCTTATTTATGCAGGTTATAATATTGAAGTACTTGCTGAAAATGCCACTTTTGAAGAAGTATGTTTCCTTCTTTGGTACGAAAGATTACCAAATAGTGACGAACTAAACCAATTGAATCAACTTTTAACTTCACAAAGAGAAGTTCCGGACACAATTTATACTTATTTAAAAGGAACTTCTACTAAAGCTGAGCCAATGTCTGTTTTACGAACTGCAACTTCAATGCTTGCAGATACCGACATTGATGCATTAGACAATTCACCTGAAGCAAATCTTCGAAAATCAATTCGATTAACAGCAAAAATGCCAACTATAATTGCTGCATATGATCGAATTAGAAATGGACAAGAAGCCGTTGCTCCATTAAATGAGGGAAGCACTTCTTACAACTTTTTGTACATGTTGAATGGTGAACGCCCTGGTAAACATGCTGAACGTGTTTTGGACTTGTGTCTGGTTACTCATGCAGAACACGGAATGAATGCTTCAACATTTACTGCACGAGCGGTTGCCTCAACCATGTCTGATCTTCATTCGGCTGTTACTGCTGCTATCGGCTCCCTTAAAGGTCCACTTCATGGCGGTGCAAATACTGCTGTAATGAACATGTTAAAAGGGTTAGACAGAGATGCAGATATTGTTGAATTCGTAAAGAATAAACTTGCCAATAAAGAAAAAATTATGGGTTTTGGTCATAGAGTTTACAAAACTTTTGATCCGAGAGCATCTTTACTTCGCGTAATGGCACGAGATCTTGCGAAAGAAGTTGACATGCAGTATTTATACGAATGGTCGGAAACCATTTTGAAAATTATGAAAGAAGAAAAGAACATTGACCCCAATGTAGATTTCTTCTCTGCAACAGTATACTATTCAATGGGAATCATGCCTGATCTTTATACTGCAATTTTTGCTATGGCAAGAATCTCCGGTTGGTCAGCACATTACATAGAACAAATGGGCAACAATCGCCTGATTCGTCCACGTCAATTGTACATGGGTGCAAAAAATTTAGAGTGGGTTCCCGTTGAAAAACGTTAAAACTACTTAAGATTTAAATTAAGCCGGCCAACAAACATTGGTCGGCTTTTTTTTTCGAAATATCTATGGAAATCAACTTCTATTGTTTTGAATTAATGGTTTTCATGCCTAAATTATTTAGGTGATAACTATTTTTATCTTCCATTTTACCTACTGCCATGCAACATCATTTAGACGAAACCGACATCCTCATTCTAAATCATTTACAGGATAACGGTAGAGCTCAACGAAACAAACTTGCCGATATCGTAGGACTTTCAGTTCCATCAGTTTCTGAGAGAATGAGAAAGCTAGAAGAAAGACACCTCATTGAGGGATATCATGCAATTTTAAATGCCAAACAATTTAACTTAGATATTACTGCATTTATTTTTGTTGAAGTTGATGGGTCTGCAAATTATCCTACTTTCGTTGAAATTGTTTCTAAGGAACACGAAGTACTTGAATGTCATTCAATTACAGGAGATGGATCACATATCCTTAAAATCCGAACACGTAATACTGAAACCCTGGAAAGATTGTTATCTCGTATACAATCATGGGATGGCGTTAAAAAAACAAGGTCAAATCTGGTTTTATCCAGCTATAAAGAGACTCGAAGAATAAATGTCACCCCTGAAAATTATTAGGTTGTGATTTATTCTTTAATGCAAAAAATTAAACTACTACTTCTATTAATTTTACTCCCAACCTTAAGTTTAGCTCAAGGAATTAAAGTCGGTGTTGATTGGGATATGCCTACAACGTCCGCCTCAATTACATCCGATCTGAAATTATTTAAGGATAACGGAATTTCGTTTATTCAGATCGAGGGTATAGTTGATGCATCCGTCATTCAACAAATTGCTGAAAATAACTTTGAACTTTGGGTAAGCTCTGGACTAAAATTTACCCGAAGATCAGACAAATTTAATCAAGATCAATTTCAGGATCTCATTACAGACCCATTGTATTATTACCGGTCAAGTCCTTTGCCGATTAGTAGATACACTCTACTTGAAAATCCTCAATTATATGATGGCTTTTCTGAAACCCTACAACCAGTTATACAACAAGTTC
>DLXM01000332.1 GCA_003448835.1 Bacteroidota bacterium
TATGTGATGAATGTTGATCGTCCACGTGGTGAGGTTCAATTAACAAATTCGGTGCCGGAACGATTTAAGCAAATTGATTGGCAATTACCGGAGTACATCAAGTTCACATCCCGTGATGGAGAAACTCCGTTGTCTATGGAATTAATCAAACCTTACGATTTTGATCCTGCGAAAAAATATCCTGTGGTTGTGTTTGTGCATGGTGCAGGTTCGCTACAAAATGTATACAAGGGTTGGTCAAATAGCTACTGGCGTGAGTATATGTTCCATCATTACCTGGCACGGGAGGGCTATGTGGTGATAGAAGTCGACTACCGACATAGTCTGGGATATGGCCGAAAATTTCGTGAGGATGTCACAAACTGGATGGGTAAATATGAGCTGGAGGATATCATCGACGGAATTGATTATGTAGCTAAGGATGGATATATCGATGTGAACAAGGTTGGCGTGTATGGAGGCAGCTATGGGGGGTTCATGGCGTTGTATGCTGTTCAGGAGGCACCGGATCGATTTCATGTAGCTGCAGCCTTGCGGGCGGTAACGAATTGGGAAAATTACTACTACGCGAATCCATGGTACACTGGTCCGCGATTGGGACATCCGGATACTGATCGGGAAAATTATGACCGAAGTTCTCCGCTTACTAAGGCTGAGAATTTAACTCGTCCGGTGTTGATGTTACACGGACTTGTTGATGATAACGTAGGTTTTCAGGACGCTATGCAATATGTCGAGAAACTAATCCAATCCGGAAATACCAATTTCGATTTGATGGTTTATCCATCTGAAAATCATGGGTTCACAAAACCGGCTTCCTGGTATGATGAGTACCTGAGAATATTCAACTATTTTGAACGACATTTGAAATAATTTCGGGCGATTTTTTTTAATTGACATATTTGTGATGCTTGCATACATTCTGCAAGTGTCAATATATCAATCAATTAGAAAGAGGTCTTATGGATATGTCAACGTTGAACATATGGGCTGTATTAGTTGCAGCTATTGCTGGTCACCTAATTGGTGCAGTTTGGTATTCGCCAATGCTTTTCTCAAATGCCTGGATGGATTCGCTGGGAAAAAGAGAAGATGATTTCAAAAAAGTGAATATGGGTGTGTTGTTATCAACTACATTTGTGTTCATGTTAATCATGGCTTTCTGCCTTGCGATGTTTTTGAATAGTCCTGAAATTGGTATGACGGAAGGCGCTTTTTATGGCTTTTTGACTGGATTTGGATGGATTTTCTTTGTAATCGCAACAAATTCTATGTTCGAACAACGCCCGTTTAAGTACACATTGATCAGTGGCGCTCACTGGACTGTGGTGTTCACTGTGATGGGACTGATTCTGGGATACTGGAAATAACGGTCCTGGAGTGTGTTTTTGAGGTGAATAGAGTTAAAAATCCATATCTTTGCAGCTCATTCAACCATCTATCTACATGCGCAAAGTTCTCGATTTACGAGTATCTCCTGAAACAGCGGGTGAACCCGATCAACTAAAACGTCAGTTATCGAGTTCGTTGAGTGTCCCTGTTGCTCATATCCATCATGTTGAAATTCTGAGACGGTCAATTGATGCCCGTGGACGCAATGTAATTATCAATCTGAAGGTTGAAGTTTATGTCAATGAGGATTTTACTCCTGCCGAAATCCAGTTACCTGACTACAAAAATGTTGCATCAGCTGAGCCGGTTATTATCATCGGTATGGGTCCGGCCGGACTATTTGCTGCCCTAAAGCTACTTGAGCTAGGTAAAAAGCCAATCATTCTCGAACGCGGAAAAAACGTAAAAGACCGCATTAAAGATTTAAAAGCCATTAACGTAGATCATATTGTTAATCCTGATTCCAACTATTGTTTTGGGGAAGGTGGCGCAGGAACATACTCGGATGGGAAACTCTATACCAGGGCGAAAAAACGTGGCGATGTCCAAAAAATCCTGGAAGTATTGGTCGGATTCGGTTCAACCAATGAAATCCTGGTTGAAGCACATCCACATATCGGGACCAATAAATTGCCCGGCATTATTGCGAACATGCGTCAAGCCATAATCGAACACGGGGGTGAAATTCATTTTGATACCAGAGTTACCGACTTTTTATTAGATGGTGATCAAATAACAGGCGTTTCAACCGCAAATGGCACCATTTTTAAGAGTAAAAATGTCATTTTGGCGACCGGTCATTCAGCAAGGGATATTTTCCAATTACTGGTGCAGAAGAACATTGCTATCGAGTTAAAGCCACTGGCCATTGGCGTGAGGGTTGAACATGAGCAATCACTTATTGATCAGATTCAATATAGCTGCGGGGTAGATCGCGGTCCGTACTTACCTCCATCACCTTACAGCATTGTAAAGCAAATTGGCGGACGCGGCGTCTATTCATTTTGTATGTGTCCCGGTGGTGTAATTGCTCCGTGTGCTACGTCTCAGGATGAAATCGTCACGAATGGTTGGTCATCTTCACGACGGGCAAGATCAACTGCAAATTCGGGGATTGTTGTTGAGTTAAAACCTGAAGATTTCAAAGATTTTGCGCAGTTCGGCCCATTGGCGGCCATGGAGTTTCAGCGATCAATCGAACACGCGGCATGGATTGCAGGTGGACAAACTCAACGTGCTCCGGCTCAACGATTGATGGATTTCGTTAATGGAAAAGTTTCCTCTAGTTTGCCCACCACTTCGTATTCACCCGGCATCACGTCAGTTGATTTGAAAAGTGTGCTACCTGGATTTATCTACGATGCACTTAAAGGCGGATTTCAACAGTTTGGGAAGTCGATGCACGGATATCTCACAAACGATGCCACCGTTCATGCACCGGAAACCCGAACGTCTTCTCCGGTCCGGATTCCACGAGATGTTGAGACCTTGCAGCATCCACAAATCAAGGGACTTTTCCCATGTGGTGAGGGAGCCGGGTACGCAGGTGGTATCGTTTCAGCCGCAATCGATGGCGAAAAGTGTGCTGCCGCAGTGGGGACTTAAAGACGCGAAAAAGAGAAGGAGAGAAGGAGAGAAGGCGAGAAGGCGAGAAGGCGAGAAGGCGAGAAGTATAACAAGAGTTAGTCTTCCATTTCTTAGTTTAAATTCTCGGCGAGGTACTTTAGCTCGTCGTTCATTAGCTGAAATCCTTTGCGGGTCGTGGTATCAAGTTGTTTCCAAAGCACTGGAACCAAAATCCCTTTGAATTTTTCCTTATGGATAAATTTCGTCTTGCCATTACCAAGATCCTCAAGTTTGAAAATATGCTCGCCGTCAAACAGTCCCTTGAAAAGTAAATGTCCGGACCAACGAAATTCTTTGTTCTCTTTGTAAGCCAAACAAACCGGCTGAAACGTCATTGCATTTGAATCTGGTTGCTGAATCGTGACTTTGAATTGTTGACCCTCTTCCGGCTGACCTTCAAAATATCGAATAAATGGATTCCACTCCGGATAATCACCAAAATTTGTAAGAACCGACCAGACTTTTTGAGCCGAAGCATTGATTTCGATTTCTGTATAAAGCTGTTTCATAAAGACGAATTTTCATGGAGTGGTATTGAAACGAACTATTTATACTGAAATTCCAGAATAAGGTTACCAACCTTATGGATTATTATCAATAGGTCAATTATTTCAATCGATTCATACGAAACATGATCCAGAAAGCTGAGAGCAGTGTCAAAAAACCAGTCAAAGTAATAGCGTAACTCAAATCAAACTGGTCAGCAATAATTCCGGAGAAAATAGCACCAAATGCATAACCTCCATCACGCCAAAGACGATAAACTCCCACACTTTCTGCCCTATCATTTGGATGTACCAAATCAGCGATTGCTGCTAAAAATGTGGGGTAAACCATGGCAGTACCCGTGCCCAATAAAGCGGCAACCATCATGAAAGCTAAATAACTTTCCATCATAGGAAACATCAACAGACTACCCCCCTGCACCAACATCCCCAACCACAACATTTTTTTTCGTCCGGTATAATCAGATAATTTCCCGGTTGCGACTTGTAACATCCCCCAAAATGCTGGATATACAGCTACAACAATACCAATTTGGGTTAATGAAAGTCCAGCACTAGCTAAAAATATTGGAAATGCACCCCAAGCAACCCCATCTTTGAAATTGGTCATCATACCGGCTAATGATATCGCCTGAAGATTCTGATCACGCCATGTAACTTCCAAAAAAACACTTTTTTTCTTATGTGGAACTTCACTTTGCTTCGCTTCATAAGCAACAAATGGCGCAGTATCTCTCACAAAAAAGATAGATAATGTGAGTCCGGCTATGGCAAGAAATATTCCCAGATAAAACGGATACGGACGTAATCCGAATTCTGTTGCAATATATCCGGTTAAAAAGGCAACTACGGCTACTGCAACATATCCGGCAAATTCATTTAACCCCATTGCCAATCCACGATCTTTTTCACCTGCAAGATCGATTTTCATGATGACATTGGTTGACCATGCCAATCCCTGATTGATACCCAGAAACAAGTTGGCAATGATTATCCAGTTCCAGTCCGGCGCCCACATGAGCATAAATGGGACCGGAATTCCGAATAGCCAACCAGTTATGAGCATTCTTTTACGTCCAAATCTGTGGGCAAATCGTCCTGCAAAGTAGTTCGAAAGCGCTTTAGTAATTCCGAAAACGACGATAAAAGAAAAAATTGCAGATCGAGCAGCTATTCCAAAGTCAGTTTCTGCGATTTCAGGTAGAATTGTTCGCTCTAAACCTACCATCCCACCCACAAATGCATTTATGAGAACCAGCAACGAAAATTGTTTCCAATTTTGTTTAAGACCCGGCGTACTTTTGGAATTGATCATTAAGGATAATGCTTGTTATTTTTAATGTATATCGTAGATTAATGATATCAATTAAATGATTTTATTTCATAGAAAAATAGCTTGAAAAATATGAGTTCAAAACCAGAAAAATATAGTGTTCCGGATGGAACCAGCATTGGTCATGTGCACCTGAAGGTAGCGGATCTTCAACGAAGTCTCGATTTTTATTGCGGGTTACTTGGGTTTGAGCTGATGACTACTTACGGTGATCAAGCGGCATTTATATCAGCCGGAGGTTATCATCACCATATCGGACTAAATACCTGGTTTAGTAAAAATGGTCCACCGGCACCGACCCGAAGTGCAGGACTCTTTCACACCGCAATTTTGTATCCATCACGTAGAGATTTAGCAGTTATCTTGAAGCGTATTATTGATGCGGAGTATCCCTTATCGGGTGCCAGTGATCATGGGGTTTCAGAGGCATTATATCTGGATGATCCCGATGGAAATGGTGTGGAGTTGTATCGGGATCGTCCCAAAGAAGATTGGCCGCAGAATCCGGATGGCTCGCTGAATATGTTTACTGATCCACTCGATTTAAATGATTTGTTGTCGGAACTGGATTGATAATCTAACTAAGTTAAAATATACTTATTAATTGCTGGTCAGCTCAAGATGATGTGCTAGGTAGTGCGCGTATGGTTTATGTCGGAGTGCTAGGCGAACTAGATAGCGTGTGATTTTGACAGTTTCAGTTTGAACTAGGTTGTGCGACTGCGGGTTGAGCTAATTTG
>DLXM01000144.1 GCA_003448835.1 Bacteroidota bacterium
TTGTTATAATATAGCATTGCCTATTAAACTTGTGTTTGATAAAACACAAATAAATTCAAAATAATGTATTCATATAAAATATATTTGCACAAAGAGGTCGAGGGTGGTTTTACGGTGTCCGTACCAGCATTACCCGGTTGTATAACTTACGGTGAGGATGTAGACGAGGCTTTAATAATGGCCAAAGAAGCTATTGAATTATATATCGAAGAATTGAAAGAAAGAGGCGAAGTGATTCCTGATGACAGAGATACATTGGAATACTCTTTAAATCTTGACATTGCATGAACCTAAGCCCAAAGCACCTCATTAATTTTTTAGAAAAGAACGGTTTTATTTTCAAACGCTCCAAAGGATCTCATCAATTATTTTATAATCCAGTGACTAATATAACTGTTATTGTACCTGTACATGGTGGTAAGGATATGAAAAAAGGCACTTTCCTTGCTATTATAAAACAAGCCGGATTAGATAAGAATGACCTGGACTAACTTAATCTTTATAAAATTACACAGCCACTATTAGTCAATCGGATAATTCTTTATCAACCACTGAGCTTAATACACTTCCAAGCTGAATTACAAGCTCATGAAATTGGTTAGATGAAGATGTTTTTGAGCACCATCAGCGACATCCCAAAGAGTGTTACAAAAGTAAGTGTTTTAATGTTTGAGAATTCGTTAAAAAGTGAGTTGTCATTCGATTGAAGAATAAGTTAATTTTTTAATATATTCGTTATCTAGTATAGTCTATGATTTAAATTTATCAAAATAAACTATGACTTTCCATGGTTTAAACTGGTCGTTACTTTAGTCTTAAAACCATCTATATGTTTAATTATTTTTATAACGCAATTCTAATCGGATCTCTAATATTGATATTTGGCTCTGGATATTCGGACAAAAATTTGACCCAAATTGAACTGAAACACGTCAAAAGCTTCGAACTTGAAGAAGAGTACGCGTACGATAATCTTGTCAATACTGATCATTATGCTGTTTGGTATGAACATCATACAAGTTCTTTCTATGTTTTAGACCTCAAAACCTATGAAATCAAACCCATAAAAATTGAAAAGGGCCGTGGACCCAGTGAAGCAACCTGGATAAGATCTGCCATCATAATGGAAAACAATCTAATTCTATATGATTTTGGTAACATGAAGCTTATTTACTTTGATCTAACTTCGGGGGCATATATCAAAGAATTTCCGGCAAATTTAATGCTTCAATCTATCATTACCGATGGTCAAAATCTTTATGGATCAGGATTATCCCCAAATGGATTTTTCTTTAAATTCGATTCAACTTCACAGAAATTCAATCCGTTACCCAATAGTACCATGCCATTTTTAGACCGTTATAATATGGCCGATCCGAGTTTTAATCCATTCAAAATCCAGGGGTCATATAGTTCCTGTGGTGGATGTATTTTATTCAGTAGCTATTATGAACCAATCCTTTATATATATAGCATTGCTACTCAAAGATTAGAACAATATAAATTTGAGTCTATTCCCTCAGTGGATTTCGAAAGTGGTAGAAAAGGTGATATGTTAGGTCCACCCGGACCTTTAAAAATGCAAATAGAAAGCGTGATTCCGATTGGAAATCAATCTATTGGTGTGTTAGCTCGTGGCAAAAGCGATGAAAGGGATTATTCATCAAAATTTGTTCATATTTTTGATATTCAGACCAAATCTCACAAAAGTTTTATTCAGTTCCCAATAGAACTCAAAGAAATTTCGATTTCGGAGGAGTATATAGCCACTTTATCAAAAGAAAGTTGGTCCATAGACATCTATGAATACACTTTTAGAAACTAAAATCTAAATTTTTCAAAATCTAGTGCTGTAAATGAGGTTAACTCCTTGTCGTTTATATAATCCTCAAAAAGCTCATTAACAGCTATTTCCATTTGGTAACTCAACTCATCTTTTTTTATTGATTTGATGATTTCTTCTATCATTAATAAGCGTTTGGTGAGTGATAGGCGCTGGATTTCTTGTAAAAACCACTTGTCTGTGATTTGTCTTGTTAAGCTTTATTGTTTACAACCGAGTTCATACCACCTAAAAACGCTTTGCCTTGGGGTGTGATCACATACTTATTGTCCGGATCAGTTATATTATCTGGGATAGTGAACTGAATAAACTTCACATCTCGTAATGGTTTAAGATACTTATCTCGAAAACTTTTCTCATTCTTGTAGTCGAACTGTGCCATCAAGTCTTTCGCAGAAATCGGATGGGTCGATAAAACTAATATCGTTATCAGATAGTGTACTTTTCGTAGAAGTAGCTTGGTACCTAAAGTGTCCCAGCTGGGTACCGCTTCGATATCCGACGGCTTGTAAACCTGCTTAAAAGGCCAATCGAGTACTTTTAACTGGGTACCTTTTTGATGCCAACTGGGTACCAAATGCATAATTACATCCTGCCAACTTGCGCCTTCTAGTGTACCCGGTAGTTGAATGTGTGACAAACCAGTATGGAGCATTATATAACTATCCTGATCCAGATTCAGCCAATCAATGATCTGATCGGTAAATTGTCCCAGAGTTACAGCTTTAAGTGGAAGGATAGTGGTAAATGTATGGTTTTCAATAAATAGGGGTTGCGATCCGGGTGTGTATATGGGTAAATACTTATGAGTATTTTGAATACCGGAACCAATTTCGTCAGCCCAACCGAGTGCTGTAAAGCACCTACGAATCGTGGGGTTCTTTGGATAAGGATTGAATCCAGTCGGATCGATCATCCCGTGGAAATAAGGCTTGTTCGGATTGGTTACACGAACTTCACTCGAACCGATAATGATTTCTGTGGCTAAAGCACTGGTATATTCACGGTGAATAATAATGTTACCTATTACTTCCCTGAATATTTTGTCCCGAAGGTCAATGCGTTGATCGCCTTCGGAATAGAATTTTTCCGGTAAATGTCGATAAACAAAGGATTTCAACTCTAAATAGGTATCGATTAAGTTCGTTCGCAACGGCGGATTGATACGATCATCATATCGATCCGTGTTTTGAATCCGAACCATTGCTTCTACTTTATAGGCGAGTAAAATGCTTTGAATGGTTGAGTCTTTACCAAAAAGCAGTGCTGCGGCCAAGGTTAATCCTTCCTTGCCTGTACTGAAATCTTTTCGCAGCAGTGTGGCGGAACGAAGAACAGCTTCGAAGTCCATAAACAACCAAGGATGGTCACTTTTTACCGTTCGAATTAGTCCCAAAGCCTTATGAAACACGGTTTGGTCTAAATCTTTGATACGCAAAAAGGGATAAATGGTAGATTCGGTAAATACTTCCCGTTTGCGTAAGTACAATTGTCCAATACGTTCTTGATCATTTGTAATGTCCAGATCACTTTCAAGCTCGCGGACAAAAACTCGTCTTGCGTAGTTGTGAACCTGACTACTCGCAGGTATATACACTACAAGTATGATTCCATCGTCATGTTCGATCGAAACGGGTTCAACCGCAATTGGGGGATCAATACAATCAGCATCATTGACCGATGTAATGATATTGGTTTTCAGCCTAGAAATGTAGTCTGGATCAACCCCGACCACACTCCCATCATCATCTACTCCCAACAGAATGGTCCCACCATCCGTGTTGGCAAAGCTGCACACGGTATCATAGAATGTCGCGGGAACCTTAGTACGAGCTTTTTTAAACTCGCTACGATTGTTCTCCCCTCCCGAAATAATATGTTTAATATGGTCCAGGTTCATATGAGTCAATTACCAATCCGCATTAAGGTATTTAGTGAGTTGTAGCTCTAAATGTTGATCTATTTTCCTGACCCCATTTTAATTGAAGAGCGTCATTAACCAAATCCCAATTCGGTAGACCTCCCAGAATATTTATATCCGTATTGATGACAACAGGTAACATTTTGTAATTTGAAAAATATTAAAATCTAATTCAATTGATGTAAGAATAACTCAGATTGAAGGTAATAAACTTGATCAAATAATGTATCCACGAGTTGGTAGATATTACTCTTACAGTGTTTCAGTTCTATCTTGTAAATTCAAAATCCATATGTGAATTTGATTGTGTCTTATGCCATTCTTCCCAATTCTTTTTATTCCGATTAAACAATTCCAGATCTACTGTCCGCTTTCTTATACTTTGAATTTTCAAATCAGAATTATTACTAATCACATGGAGGTGAGCATTCTCGACTAATATTCGATTGAGTTGATTTGCTTTTATTCGATCAATAATGTGATTTCTTTGAAAAGATTTCTTGCCAATAAGTGTGTACAACATGTGATTTGGAGACAATGGAAAAATAATTTCACATCCTTTCACTCCCCAACCTCCATCAAGATTATATTTTTTCTCTGATGAATAACTCAGTCTTACAACAGGGTTATCTGATGTATACCAATTTATTCCATCCGGTGGACATAGGATCGTCCATTTGTGATTTAATAAAACTTTGTATGTATGTGATAAGATTCTACGTACTTCATTCAACCAAAATTGTCTATCGAATACAGTTTCCACTTTCAGAAATTGTTGACCTGATTCATCCTTAATTAAACTATGTTTAAATCTTGAACTCAACTTCTTTTCTTCCTTAGAAATAGTTACAAAATCTGATGGTGCCATGTTCAATTTTCTATTATTTATTAAATCGTAAAATGTCTCATTAAGTGATTCGGGCATAAGTTTCCGTCCCAAACTGGTAAATTTGATATAACTCGCAGGAGTTCGAACACTTTGGCATGCTGCATACCTAATCAGAATTTTCCATTCTTCTGGAGATATTCGTTTATTAAATATGACTTTTTCAATGATTGGCGCTGCAGGAGTCTCAAATTCACTCTCTAGCCAATTCTCCATCTCATCGGTCTCTTTAGTATTTTCAAAACTAGTATATAAGTGATAACGGTATCCAAACTTTGAAGGAGTTGTTGAATTCCAAATTGGATATGATTCATTAGGAACAAGAAGATTATAGACGAATAGCTCTCCTGATTCATTCAACCAATTATTCAGATAGTGCCTGGGAACAAAATGATTTTTCGACTTGATGTTCTGACTGCTCATGATAATTAGTAAGTTACAATTTGGTAGACTATACTAAATAATTAATACTGAATTCATGATAATAAACTTAATCAAATAATGTTGATAAACAATCCCTCTCTAATACGACTTTATTGACGTAGATATCAATGTTCTATAATCAAAATTCAAACTATCCACTTACACCACCCAAACCTAAAAATAAAAAAGCCCCCTGCGTTTCCGCAGAGGGCCTTCTGGAGTTAAAATCTAGATCTTAATCTGAAATTATTTTTTGTCGTCGTCATCTACGACTTCATATTCAGCATCAACGGCGTCGTTGCCTTTTGAGGACGCTTCCCCATCCGGTGCAGCGCCTTCTTCCTGAGTACCTTCAGCACCCGCCTCTTGCGAAGCTTGTGAGTACAGCTCTTGAGACGCTTCCGCCCATGCTTTGTTCAGTTCTTCGATCGCAGCATCGATTTCGTCAATGTTTTCAGCTTTGTGAAGCTCTTCGAGCTTGGTCAATGCAGCATTGATCTTGTCTTTGTTGCCATCAGATAACTTGTCTTTGTGCTCATCCAGTTGTTTTCTGGTCGAGAATACCAACGCATCCGCCTGATTCAGTTTTTCAATTTTATCTTTGAGTTGTTTGTCCTCATCAGCATGACGTTTAGCATCATCTTTCATTTTCTCGATTTCGTCCTCAGATAAACCAGAACTGGATTCGATGCGGATTTTTTGCTCTTTTCCAGTTGTCTTATCTTTAGCACTTACATTCAATACCCCGTTGGCATCCAAATCAAAGGTTACTTCAATTTGCGGAATCCCACGCGGTGCTGGAGTAATTCCATCTAAGTGAAATCGTCCCAATGTTCGGTTATCGACCGCACGGGTACGCTCACCTTGCAGGACATGAATTTCTACGCTTGGCTGACTGTCAGCAGCGGTTGAGAAGACTTCAGATTTACTGGTTGGGATGGTCGTGTTTGACTCGATCAATTTGGTCATGACACCACCCAATGTTTCGATACCCAATGATAACGGAGTCACATCAAG
Organism: Bacteroidota bacterium; assembly: GCA_003448835.1. Classification (GTDB taxonomy): domain Bacteria; phylum Bacteroidota; class Rhodothermia; order Balneolales; family HLUCCA01; genus UBA11400. The sequence continues at coordinate 6,091 of DLXM01000144.1, forward strand.
CAATACCACATCCTGTACTTCACCAGTCAATACACCACCCTGAATCGCAGCACCCACGGCTACAACTTCATCCGGATTCACACCTTTGCTTGGTTCTTTGCCGAAAAACTCTTTAACAACTTCCTGAATTTTAGGAATACGTGTGGATCCACCGACCAAAATTACTTGATCGATTTGTGATTTTGATAATCCGGCGTCTTTTAACGCTTTTTCGCATGGTTTGAGGGATCGTTGTACCAGATCATCAACCAATTGCTCAAATTTAGCCCGGCTAAGGTCGATATTTAAGTGCTTAGGACCGGATTGATCAGCCGTTATAAACGGGAGGTTAACATTGGTTTTGCTGGATCCGGAAAGCTCGATTTTCGCTTTTTCAGCAGCATCTTTTAGACGTTGCATCGCCATCGGATCTTTACGAAGATCTACACCTTCAGAAATTTTGAATTCTGCAGCTAGGAAATCGATAATGCGACTATCGAAGTCATCACCACCCAAGTGGGTATCACCATTGGTTGATTTCACTTCAAATACACCATCACCTAATTCAAGGATTGAGATGTCAAAGGTTCCACCACCAAGGTCATAAACAGCGATTACCTGATTTTTGTCTTTTTTATCGAGTCCGTATGCCAAAGCAGCAGCAGTTGGCTCGTTGATAATAC
>DLXM01000368.1 GCA_003448835.1 Bacteroidota bacterium
ACTACAGTGCTTCAAATATTGGACTTGGCAACGAGTTCTATACTGCTCCTCAGGCTAAAACAATCACGTTCGGTGTAGACATTGGTTTCTAAACCTGTGATCGGAATCATAAAACAAGATTTAAATAAACCATTATGAAAAAACAAAGTATATTTATTCTTGCTCTGATGATTGGAGTGATCTTTACAGGTTGCGATGATCTTTTAGAGCTGGAACCACAAGCATCTATTTCGGATGAAATTGCGTTGTCGACTCCCGATAACGTTGAAACTGCTGTCGTTGGTGCCTATGGAGGCATCGGTGCCGGAAGTGCATATGGCGGTAGCTACATTTATGAAACTGAATTGTTAGCTGGTCACCATGATGAAATGAACTGGNNTGGTGAAGTTTTCGATAAGGAAATCCTTACTACGAATAGCGACATCAACGGCTATTGGTCTACCAGTTATACCGTAATCAACCGTGCAAATAATGTCTTATCTGCATTGGATGTATTCGGAACTGAAACCGCCAGAAAAAACAGAGCTGAAGCAAATGCACGTTTCCTTCGTGGAACAGCTTATTATAATCTGGTACAAGTTTTTGGGAAAGCATACAATGACGGAAATCCGGGATCAAATCCTGCAGTTCCACTTGTCCTCACACCGACACGTGTGATTGACGAAACATTGGAAGTTCCAAGAAACACAGTTGCAGAAGTTTATGCTCAAGTTGTAGCTGATTTAACAGCTGCTCGTGACGGACTTCCTGCAAGTAACGGTTTCTATGCAAATACTTACACCGCATCAGCCATGTTGACCCGTGTTCATTTGGCTATGGGGAACTATGCAGGCGCAGCAGCTGAAGCAAATCGTGTGATTACTCAAAGTAATTATGCTCTATTTGGATCAGTTGCAGAAAATTTCAACCGTGAAACTAACGGAGCTGAAACTATCTGGGCTATGCAGGTAACTCCATCTTCAGGAACAAACAGTAATACCACATTCTTTGCACCAACACCTACAGGTCGTGGTGATATCCAGATTCTGGATGGTCACTTGGCATTGTACGAAGATGGTGACGAACGTGCTGAATTGTTTGTTATCACTGGTCGTGGACGTATGACAACCAAATACGCTACTGCTCGTCGTAACATCACTGTGCTACGTCTTGCTGAAATGTACCTCGTTCGCGCTGAAGCTAACTTCAGACTTTCAGGTAATGCAGCTGGTGTAGGTGGAGTAACTCCTGCAGATGACATTAACACGATTCGTGTACGTGCTGGTCTTGATACAAAAAATACTGTAACACTTGCTGATATCTTGCTTGAGCGTAAGCTTGAACTTGCTTTCGAAGGTGTTAATTATCTTGACATTCGTCGTACACAAACCAACACAACTACCATTGGTGGTGCTTCTGTTGCATGGAATGCAGACAGACTTGTATTCCCTATTCCAAATCGTGAGTTGATCGTTAATGGTAACCTGACTCAAAACCCAGGCTACTAATTTAGATCGATACTTTTTCGATGAAATAATAAAAGGCCGGTTCCGCAAGGAATCGGCCTTTTATTTTTTAAACTATTTTCTGGGCAGTTTAATGTTCGTATTCCATTCAATTAATTGACCATCCGAGACTTGATAGATTCAATGAATAACCGAATACTAACACCTATTTGCGATTTGGTTTAATCATTCTCTTCCATTCCAGGTACTCTTTGAATTTCTTTGTTCGATAAATGAGTATTAAACCAGTCAATCATCCGTAGCGTGTAATCATATCTCGATGTACTTCGAGTATTACCATGCCCCTCACCCGGATAATACACCAACTGAACAGGTAATTCTGGCTTACGAACTTTCAGATGTCTGAAAAGCTCCATCGACTGTGCCGGATGAACACGCGTATCTTCTTTGCCATGCATGATCAGTAAAGGTGTCTGAGATCTTTCTACCCAATATACCGGAGAACTTTTCAATTTGCCCTCCCAGTCGTCCCAGATTCGCTTACGAGCATGAACATGATATAATTCCTCAGGTATATCACTTGTGCCCCATTTAGACAAATTATTACTGATACCTACGAACATAACACCGGCTGCAAATCGCTCCGAGTAATATGTACTCATCCAGGCCGTTGCATATCCACCATAAGACCCACCTGTTACACCAACTCGGTCACCATCCACGAGTCCGGATTCAATTAAATAGTCAACGCCATCTACAATGTCATCAAATTCTTTACCTGCCATATCGGCCTGACTCGAATAGGTAAATTCAATGCCTCGTCCGGTACTTCCACGATAGTTTGGATAAAAAACAGCATAGCCTTGACCTGCACCAAAATGTCCGGGATTTGAATAAGAAGTCAACCATCCATTGCTCAAATGTGCTTCCGGACCACCATGTACAACTGTAATCAATGGATATCGCTGTCCATCAACTTTATTTACTGGATGAAACAAAATTCCCTCTATTTCAAACTCTCCATCACGTGCAGTATACTTGACAACTTCCTGCGTACCCATTTGGATTTCACTTAGCCATTCATTTGAATTGGTAATTCTACTCAGTTCACCACCTTTGTACAAATATAATTCAGCGGGGTGAGCCGATGTATTTGCAGTAAAAGCGATTGTACCGTCATTTGCAGGGCTAAATCTCGTAAGAATAGGACCACCAGCTTCTAAAACTCTGTTTAATCCACTGCCATCCGGACTGATGGCACCAAATGTACTCCAGACACCCTCACTGGCTATGAAGTGAATGGCATCATTTTCATTCCACATAATTTGTTCAAATTTTCCTTTAAAGTCCGGAGCAATGTTCAACGGTTTTCCACCTTCAGCAGAAACAACCATGATTCGTCCGTCCGTTGGATCATTTAAATCATGAGCCGCACGCAAAGCAAGTTTGCTTCCATCCGGACTCCAATGGATTTCACCCAGTTTCCCGGCATTTTCAACTGAAGCGATTACCTCACGAGTTTTGTAATCTAATACATGAACCTGTTGCGACATATACATGTCATCCACATTTGGAGTCGGTGCTACTGAAACGGCAATTTTACTGCGATCCGGACTCCAAACAGCATTATAAACTGAACCATCCAGCACGATCTGATGTGGTTCATGGTCTTCGTGCATTACATTCTGGATGAAAAGTTTTCTATTTGGTGCAAACTCTTCATACAATTCAGGCTCATATGGAAGTCCGGTTGATGGTTTATCAACAACTTCAGTAGCAATGTACATTACGTGGTTACCATCATCAGCCCAACTGTAACTAATCAAATTAGTGTTATGAGCGAATAATTTCGTTGCCTCGCCTCCGGAAGTTGAAATTTCATATAAAGAAGTGGTAGAATCGCCATCACGTCGGGACGTAAAGGTGATAGTCCCTTTTTCTGGACGAAATGCAATATTCCCGATGCTTCCAGTTGTAATAAGTGCTGTACTACTTCCGGCAACAACACTATAAACGTAAAGATGTGTAGATGCTGCGCGATTTTCGACCTTTGGATCAGCCGGTACCACCAAGGTGTATGCAACATAGGCACCATCCGGTGAAATTTGAGTAAATCCTACATTTTGAATTGCTGCGATATCCTCCGGAGTCATAGTCCTCTGGGCGATTGCCGGAATTGCAGCAAGAACCATGACGAATAGTGCAGGAATGAGAATCCTGCTAATTGTTAATAATTTTTGCATAGTCATTCTCTTTGGTTAATTATTTTGATGTGCTTAAATATGTAAGCAATTCACCAATATAATAAATTTGAGAATTCGTGTTGAATGTCGTTTTTAGGAGAAAAGCTTTGACAAGTTGCTTTCTGAAACGTAGGGAGTTAAGCGATACTTACTTAGTATTTTAGAAATAGCGTACTTTGATATTTGCCGGAGGATCCATCAATTCACTGGGTGTTTGTACCAGAATTTCATCAGCTCGTATGAATGAAGGACGATTAACACAAAGTACAGTTCGCGTTATATCCGTTGGATTTTGATATTCATGAATAAATTTCTGAGGCCAGAAATGGGCGAGCCCGGCAGGTATTGGTTTCCCCTGAAGGAGAAGTCCATCACTGAGTGCCAACTCTCCTTCTGCCATAATATCGTGATAATGAGCCGGAATTTTTCCACCTGCCGGGATACTGAGTCGATAAATTCCACAATCTGAACTCTCATGTAAAATATCAACTTCTCCAAAATGATTCGATTCATGTCCGGTTTTTACATCAGCTGTTGTACGATGAATTTTGAGACTTGGTATTGCTTCAGATTTAAGGGCAGATGGTTTACTTAATTTGATAGTAACGGCATGAATTTGGGCTTGTGGTCGATCAGGTGGTGGTGATGCCAGTAAATAGCTACTTAAAGCCTGAGCGGCAGTCTCTAATAATCTAAATTGTCCAGCTTCAAGTAAAAATTTAAGTTCACCATAAATTTTTGAGTAATCGACAGAATGTTGAAGCGATGTTTTGAATCCAACCGGAAATGCTTCAACATGCATATCGACATCGATAATAAGGGTTTGTCGTTCATGGCGCTCATGTCGATGTATACCAATAAAACATGGTACATGCATGTTATTTATACTGATGATATCCATGTTATTCATGCTTTAACAATTCAAAAAGACTGATTTCACAACGATTTGATGGATGGAATCCGGCTACAGACTCATATCGATTGATAGTAACCAGTGCGTCTTCTAATGATTTGGATCCCAGAGCTTCAAATTCAAAACAATGTACCGTTTTATCTCCGGATGAAGCTTGATAATACACACATTCACAATCCGGAAAATCGATGACCTGAATGTTTTTTCGGATATCAAAATGTTGATAGTCGCCCAGTGTTTTCATAAATGCATTTACCGCATCAGCCTGAGAATCGTCATTTTTTAAATGAAGATTGATTTCTGTTCTATCGCGGGTGTCACCACCATAAGATTTAACTGTTAATTGCTGAATTTCACGGTCTTTTCGATGACGATACACAAATCCCGGATTACTTGAGCTAAAATAATAAGAGTCTATGACCTCAAGTGATTTTTCTTTCCCTGATCCAATTGCTCTCAATTTTTCAAAAATTGAAAGAATATCTACAGTTTCATCGACTAAATATTTATGTTCAAACTCTTTAAAAGTGCTAACACTCATAGAATTATTTAATTACATGATAATGGGCAAAGATTAAATTCCCATGTTGTTTAACGGATTCCAATTTCATGTTATGAATATGACTCAACCCCGGATTCACAATCGGGACACCAACACTACTGGCAACGAGTAACGGACAAATCGTTAAAATAAGTTCATCAACTGCACCTGCTTCATAAAAAAGTCGGTTAATCTCACCGCCACCGAATAACAGAACACGCTCAAATCCAAACTTTTGAAGCATATTGATACAAAATTCAACAGGATCGGCATGATCGTACACAAAATTTTTGACTAAAATATCATCAATATCCAAAATATGTTTTGAAACAATCCATCTTTTGATGTGACGCTGTTTCCAGAAGTTGTGCCCTTCAGGAATCCCCCGATTGGTGAAGGTTATCCAAACTGGATAGGTTCCGTCTGGTCTTTGAACATCGAGTGCTCCCCCTGCCGCTATCATTGTCTGAGACCCTAAAAGGATGGCATCTGCAGATTTAATCAAATCATGAAGATGTTCCTGATCCATCGACTCAGTAAATCCTTGTTGTTGTCTTTCATGATCAGACTGACCACTGTGTACAGCTACGAATCCATCCAGAGATGCTGCCATCACATTGATAATCGTAGTCTTTTTCATAGTCAACATAAATAAAAAAGTAATTTATGAAACTCAACTGATTAATAGGCCACCATCTACAGGTAGAATTATACCTGTAATCCAGGATGCAGCCCGACTGGACAAAAATACTACTGACCGGGCTATATCTTCCGGTGTGCCAACACGTCCCAATGGATGCCAAACTTTTGCCTCTTCAATCGCTTCATAATATGATTCATCCGATGGAAAACGAGCCCGATACATGGGTGTTTCAACAATACCCGGGGATACACAATTTACTCTGATTCGTCGTGAACCCAATTCGACCGCGAGACTTTTGGTTAGATGATCGATAGCGGCTTTAGCAATATTGTATGCAGATCCCTGTGCAATTGGACGTAAACTAAGTGTACTTCCAATATTGATAACACTTGGATAATTGCTTTGTTCAAGCGCCGGGAGCAAGTCACGTGTTAGTGCAAAAACAGATTCAACATTCGTTTTGAGAATTTGTTGTAACTCATCGTCTGAAGTATTTTCAAAAGATGTTGAATGGTAGATACCGGCGTTATTTACCAATATATCCAATGGTCCAAATGATGAAATTTCTCTAACAAATTTCTGTCGCCATTCTATTGATGTAACATCTCCATCTATAGCAATTACATCACAATTAGATACCTGTTTGTTTATGAATTCAGCTGTATCAACTAGTAATTCGCGACGGCGGCCGGTTATATAAATTTTAGAGGCACCGGATTCTGCCATTGCAATTGCGCAAGATCGCCCAATTCCACTACCGGCTCCGGTAACTACTACAGATAAGCCGTCAACACGGTATAGATGATTAGTTTGCATGATAAGTTTATAATGAATCCGAATAAAATATTTCGGCTATTCAAGGTATAAAATCAGTTAATTACGTCCTAATGTTAGAACGGTAATATCGTCTGATTGTTCTGCTCCATCAGCAAATTTCAAAACATCTTCGAACAATTCATTCGTTAATTGTTCACAAGTTGTGGATTCTGAGTGGCTTAAAAACTGCTCTAATCTCGGTTCTTCGTACATGTCGCCAACCGGGTTCATGGCTTCGGTGACACCGTCAGTAAATACTATTAATTTATCTCCTTTTTCGAGCTTGATACGGGCTGAATCATATTCTATGTGAGGGATTTTACCCAGGAGCAGACCGTCAGTGTTCGGAAGTTCTTCGATCGAGTGATCCTTCCGCAATACATATGGGAGGTTATGGCCACCGTTACAGTATCGAACATCGCCGGTTCGGGTATTGTATACTCCGTAGAAAACGGTCACAAATGTTGTTAAATCACTCTCAGGAATAAGCATGGCATTAACTCTACGCAGACATTCGGCCGGATCGCCAACCTGTGAGGCAACTGCGCGTATCATAGTTCGGCAGACTGCCATATAAATCGCAGCAGGAATCCCTTTTCCACTCACATCCCCTACCAGAAATGCCAATCGATCGTCATCTATAAAAAAGAAATCATAAAGGTCACCACCAACTTCACGAGCGGCTACCATACTTGCAAAAATGTCGAAATCTTTACGTGCCGGATAAGCCGGGAAATCTCGTTTCAGAATTTTCTGTTGGATCCGCGCTGCTGTGCTCAATTCGTATTGAAATGTAGAGAGTTGGTCCTGAGCCCTCATGGCCACCCGTATGCGGTCAACTTCATCAACAGTTTTGTTAATAATTGTTTCCAGATCGGTAAAATCAATTGGTTTCGTAATGAAATCATACGCACCACGATTCATTGCCGTACGAATATTCTCCATATCACCATAAGCTGAGACGACCACCGTTTTTAGATCAGCGCGTGATTTACCTCGAAGTTTTTCGAGCAAGGTCAACCCATCCATTTTGGGCATATTTATATCGGTAAGGATCAACGAATAATCCGGATTGTCATCGACTTTGAGAAGTGCCTCAACTCCATTTTCTGCAAAATGAAACTGCAAGCTACCATCACGAATGTGACGTCTGAATTTCTGAGTTACCAGAATTTCCAGATCCGGTTCATCGTCGACTACTAATATCTTTGGTACCATAATAATGTGAAATTGATATTACAGGATGAATTATTGACTATCCGGAATCAGTGTTGATGTCTCAGATGATAGTTATTGACTTTCGGCAAGTCTGGAGATTTCAGCCTTAAGCTGATCAAAATCGATTGGTTTGGTAAAGAATTCTTTCGCCCCGGATGCGATGGCATTTTTATAATTTTCGTCATCACCATACGCTGAAATCATACTAACATGAATCTTCGGGAATTCTGATTTCACTCTGTCTAGCAACTCGAGACCACTCATCCCGGGCATATTAATGTCTGAAAAAATATACACCACCTCAGGTGGTGTTTTACTTCTTAGGACTTCAAGTGCTTCATCACCTGAAAACGCAAATGACATGTCAATTGCACCGGATCTTAGTTCTTTTCGAAATTTCTGCCGGAACAGCATCTCAACATCGGGTTCATCATCTACAACTAAAAATTTCATAAGCTCAAGGTTCATTGATTTATAAGTAAGATATTAAATTTAATGAGAATATATTTAAAATTAAGAAACTGGCAGCTGGATTTTAAAAAGGGTTTTTCCCGGTTCCGAATCTAATGACAGGGTTCCACCATGTGCTTTAATGATGTCATGTGTGATGGACAACCCCAGACCAGTTCCCTGGGTTCCTTTTTTTGTAGTAAAAAATGGTTGAAGGATTTTATCGCGGATTTCAGTTGAAATACCAGGTCCGTTATCTTCGATTTCAACTAGCACACACCCATCTTTTTTTAATGTCCTGACCAATAATTCAGGACTATATGTTTTCCCATCTGATTGAATTTTGTCTCGCATGGCATCAAATGCGTTATTACACAAATTGAGTATAACACGGGAAAAATCTTCCGTAATAATTGGGATCGATCCAACTTTGTCATCAACAGATACATCAACATTCACATTGATTTGTTGTTTACTTGCACGCATTCCGTGATATGCCAGATTCACATATTCTTTCACAACAGCGTTAAAATCAGTTGCTTCTTTTTTCCCACTTCCACCTCTGGAATGCATTAACATCGATTTCACAATTCCGTCAGCCCGAGTTCCGTGTTCGTGGATTTTAGTAAGATTACTTTTTATATCATCGAGTATTTCAAAAACCAAAGAAAGTTTACCACCTTCAATTTCTTCCTTAGCTCCTTCGCTCCTTCTCTCCTTCCCTTCTTCACTCCTTCTCTTTTTCTCTTCCTCACGTAACTCCTCCCGTACCTCATCCAGCATTTCAATGGAAACTGAGGAGAAATTATTAACAAAATTGAGTGGATTTTTGATTTCGTGTGCAATTCCGGCGGTAAGTTGTCCTAGTGATGCCAGTTTTTCTTGTTGGATAAGCTGCTCCTGCACAGATTTGAGGTCATCGAGTGCAGTACGAAGTTTTTTGTAGGAGTCCGCATTTTGGATGGCCACACCCACATTCGCAGCGATCGTGCTTAACAATCTTAAATCATTGTCATCGAATACATTTTCCATTTCGGTGCTTTGGACACTGATAACGCCTATGGATTTATCACCAACCAGAATCGGAACCCCAAGAAACGAAGCGACTGTCTTGCCACGTTTTACCGCTTTTAGATTTTCGTAGGCGGTATCCAGATTTTCGTTGATCAGGATAGGTTTTTTACCAGTAATAATTTTTTCGGTGATGCCATTTCCGAAGGGTCTGGATTTGCTTTCATCACCATAATAGTATGGGAAATGTATCATATTTTCGACTCGATCGTGTAAGGCTAGATAGACGATATCGGCATTAAACGTCTCACGCATGAGTTCACCAACCAGATTTATCAAGGCATCGAATTCTAGTTGTGCTACGAGTGCATTACTCACACGATTTACTGTGTCCAGCTCGGTTGCCCGTTGATTTGTTTCTTCAAGTAAACGGCTCGTTTCACTAAACAGACGGGCATTTTCGATGGCCACACTCATACTGTTGGTCAGTGTTGTAATCAATCGGACATCGGAATCAGAAAAAGCGTTTTCATGTTCAACATTTTGAAGACTAACGGAACCAACTACAACATTACTCACGATCATTGGCACAAAAATTGCCGATTTTGGTGCAAGTCCTTTTGTTATTGCGGTACCATCATATTTTATGGCAACTTCTTCGTAATTTTCATTAATCAATAAAAACTGTTTTGTCTCAAGGAGAATTTTGTTTGCCCAGATTAATGGCCTGGGTTCTACTTCTATAATTTCGCCCTTTTCGACAGCATATCGCCAATATTCAAGCCCGGATTCATGATCAAACGTTCGGATAATCAGGGTCTGAGTGTTTAATACTTCACAAATCCTCTCCCCCACCAGGCGATAAATAGCCTGCATATCCATTTCCCGAACCAATCCATCCTGAACACTATTGATGACCGCAAGTTCAGCGTTTCTTTGTTCAGTTTCAGCCAGAAGTCGGGTAGTTTCATCAAACAGTCGTGCATTTTCAAGCGCTACACTCATACTATTAGTCAGGGTATTGAGCAGACGAACATCTGAATCACTAAAAGCGTGCTCACGGTCCAGATTCTGAAGAGTCACATATCCGCGGACCGTTTCACCTACCCCCATGGGGACATACACTGCAGATTTTGCTACACGGGTACCAGGGACAGGCTTGTGTGGTTCACCGTTGATATTAGATAAACTTTCTGCAGCATTTTCATTAAACAGCAGGGTTTTACGCTCTTCAATCAACTTTTCACGTACCTTATCAAAATGACGAGCAGTTGGATACAAACGATCTCCATCTTCAAACAAGTAATTGAAAAGTTCTTTCTTTTTGTCGTGATCAAACGTCACAATTGCAGTTACCTGTGCATCAAAAAGTTCACGAATCCGATCCCCAATGAGATCATATATCCCTTGCATATCCATTTCGGCCACAAGTCCGTGTTGGACACTGTTGATCACAGCAAGCTCGGCGTTTCTTTGCTCCGTTTCATTAAATAATCGGGCATTTTCAAGAGCAACACTCATACTGTTAGCAAGTGTGATCAATAAACGAACATCAGAATCACTGTATGCATGGTCACGATCAACGTTTTGTAACGTAACGTAACCACGGACCGAATCACCAATTGATAAAGGAACAAAAATCATTGATTTTGCAAACTTTGTTCCGGGTATTGAAATTGGTGATTCACCGGTGATCGTTGTATATGCTTCTTCAGATTTTTCACTGATATGAATTGGTTTACGGGTCTTGATTAATCTTAACCGAATTTTATCAATTTGACGCGGTTCCGGATAATATCTTTTCCCATCCTCAAAAGTATATTTGAATATTTCTCTTTCATTTTCATGGTCAAAAGTCGCAATAGCCACAACCTGAGCATCAAATAAATCTCTGATCTGATTTCCGACAAGATCATAAATCGCCTGAAGGTCCATTTGGGCTACCAACCCCTGCTGAATGCTGTTGATAACAGCAAGTTCAGCGTTACGTTGTTCAGTCTCAGCCAATAATCTGGAGGTTTCATCGAAAAGTCGCGCGTTTTCAAGGGCCAGACCCATACCATTGACCAGGGTGGTCAACAATTGTACATCAGATTCACTGAAAGCATGTTCGCGATCTAAATCCTGTAGACTTACACACCCTCTGACCTCATTATTGACCATTAACGGAACAAACAATAACGATTTTGGAAGCCGGGTGCCCGGAACTGCTTTATGTTCTTCACCTGTGACCTTTAGAACAACATCATCTGCATTTTCATTGATTAAAAGTGTTTTGGCATTTTCTATAAGCCACATTCGAATTTTGGTCAATGGACGTGATTTTG
>DLXM01000149.1 GCA_003448835.1 Bacteroidota bacterium
GGACTGTATTCGTTGAAAGAACGAATTGGCTGAATAACGTGGGCATCATTGATGAGTTTCATCGATCATTTTCGTGGACAGTGCTAATTTCATCATTATGGTTGCTGTGGTACATCAGAAAAAATAGCATTATGGGATATATCCAAAAGCTTAATTTCTGGATATTCTTGATGATTATAGGCCAGGTGGTTATTGGAATCGTGCTGGCTTATTTTGGGATGCCGGCCATATTCCAGGTTTTGCATTTGGTGGGATCTGCAATATTAATCTCGATGATCTTGCTGCAGTTCTTTAGCCTTCGAGATTCTAAAGTGAATTAAACACACATGATGATTGAAATAAACAGCNNTGGTCAAAGCAGTTCGAATCTGGCACAACTATATTGATATTATCAGCATTCTATTTAGTACATAAAAAAAGGGATCTCGGTAATACCGGATCCCTTTTTTATTCTATAAATACTTGAAGAAAGGCTTAATAAATGCCGAATGGTTCTTCTCTGTACATGGTGTCGAGCAAAGTTACTCCGACCATGATGATGAAAAACAAAAATGACATCAGGAGAGCCATTGTGTTAATTTTTTTGTCCCACACCAGACCCATAAAAAATGCAGCCACTAACGTCGCTTTGAATACGGCGATACCAATGGCAACAAACAGGTTGAATGGTGGTGGAATGTGGATGTACGCTACAGCAACGGTTATGAAAGTCAATATGACTAAGGCAACAGCCGTTCCAATGAGGTATTTAAGTGATATAATGTGATGTCCGCTCATAGTTGTACTATTTAATCAATTAAGTATAAGAGTGGGAAGAGGAAAATCCAGATAATATCGACAAGGTGCCAGTAAAGTCCGGTTATTTCAACAGGTGTGTAATATTCTGAATGGTATGTATTTTGTCTAACTTTAATCAGTAGATAGACCATTAATCCAATTCCAATAATAACGTGAAGACCGTGCAGCGCTGTCATCATGTAATAAATACTGAAGAAAATGGCAGCTTTAGGGTGATCAATTCCTTCATAGGTGTAGTATTCACCTGGAAAAATCCCCAGATCAAATTTATGGGTATACTCAAAGTACTTAATGACCATAAAAGTGAATGCCAATCCAATAGTAATCAACAAATAAATGGTTATGTTTTTTTGTTGATTCAATTGAGCGGATCGAATAGCCATAGCCATTGTAAGTGAACTACCAATAAGTACGAGTGTGTTAACTCCACCCATCAAAGTGTCAAGTTCTTTGGCCGCCATAAAGAACAAATCAGGATTCCACGCCCGGTAAATGATATATGCTACAAACAGTCCACCGAAAAACAGAATCTCTGTTACCAGGAAGACCCACATACCGAACTTTGCAGAGTCAAATTGCTGATCGGAATCAACAAAATGATGTGCAACATGATTTGTTGCGTGAGATGATTGTGAATTAGACATGTATACTATGTTGAAGTTTTGAATTATCTATTACACGATGAATTATTTATGATCGCCATGATCATGATGATCTGATCCATCTATACCCAATCTGAATTCACTGATAGGTTTATGGTAATCGTAAGGACCATGAATTACTACTGGTGTATGCTCAAAGTTATGTTTGGTAGGAGGTGAAGAAACCATCCACTCGAGTGATCGGGCTCCCCAAGGATTAGATGGAGCTTTTTCTTTACTCATCATTGATTTAACCAAATAGATTGCGATGANNATGATGGTAAATCCGACCATCAAAACCCAGGATCCAACAGTTGATGTCTGGTGTAATGTCTGAAATTGTTCTACATAGTTGTAATAACGTCTTGGCATACCTTGACTACCCATTACAAACTGTGGCAAGAAGGTCAGGTTAAAGCCAATGAACAAGATCACTGCAGCAACTTTACCCCAGAATTCATTGTACATTTTGCCTGTCATTTTAGGCCACCAGTAGTGTAATCCACCCAGGAATGCAAATACAGTACCACCCATCATGACATAATGGAAGTGAGCCACAACGTAATACGTATCGTGCAAATGCACGTTTACTGAAATTGCGCCGAGCATGATACCTGTTACTCCACCGATAGTGAACAAGAACAGGAAGATCATGGCATACAACATCGGAGTTTTCATCGAAATGGAGCCTTTATACATAGTGGCGACCCAGTTCAATACTTTAATACCGGTTGGAATACCCACGAAGAAAGTCAAAAATGAAAATACGGCAGTAGATAAAGAGCTTTGTCCGGATACGAACATGTGGTGTCCCCAAACCAGGAAGCCAATAAATGCAATTGCCAAACTAGAAATTGCAATAGCCCAATACCCGAAAATCGTTTTCTTAGAGAAAGTAGCAATGAGTTCTGAAATCACACCGAATGCCGGGACGATCATGATGTACACAGCAGGGTGTGAGTAGAACCAGAAAAAGTGTTGATATAAAACCGGATCACCGCCAAGTGCAGGATCAAAAATCCCAACGCCTAACGTTCTTTCCATAATCAAAAGCAACAATGTTATTGCCAGAACCGGTGTAGCTAAAACCTGAATGAGTGCAGTTGCATACAAACTCCACAAGAATAAAGGTAGTTTACCCCAGGTTTGTCCCGGAGCTCTCATTTTGTGGATGGTTACGATGAAGTTAACCCCAGTCAGAATCGAAGAGAATCCGATGATAAATACACCAAAGGTCATTGACAAAACCGCAGACCCCGTTGTAGTACTATATGGAGTATAGAATGTCCATCCTGTATCGATACCACCATGAGCAATTGAATACAATGTAAACGATGCACCAATTGCATAAATCCATAAACTTAACAGGTTAAGTCTTGGGAAAGCTACATCTTTAGCGCCAAGCATTATTGGTAAGAAGATGTTTCCCAATGCAGCCGGAATGGATGGAATGATAAATAAAAAGACCATAACAGCACCGTGTAAGGTGAAAATCCTGTTATAGGTATCGGCATCCATGAATGTTCTGGCCGGTTCCCACAACTCCAATCGAAGTGTAAGAGCCAAAAGCCCTCCGACAAAAAAGAATAGAATTACAGATGCAAGATACATCAATCCAATTCTCTTGTGATCGATAGTAAATATCCAGGATTTAATCCCTTTATCTGCGTTCAGAAAATTATATTGGGGATTTTCATCAATCGGAAATTCCCTGATCTTTAGATCTTTTTCCACAGTATTCGCCATGTTAGTTCTGTTCCTTGATAAATTCGATTAAAGCATTTACTTGTTGGTCATCTATAATGCCCTGATATGAAATCATAACTCCTGTAAAACCTTCTACGATTTGACTACGCGGATCGTAAATGGACTGCTTGATGTATTCTTCATCAGCTTCTCGAGAAGTGCCATCTGTAAAGGTTCTGTTTGAACCAAATAATCCTTTAAATGATGGACCAATACCAGCATTACCATCTAATGAGTGACATGCAATACAACCTTGATTTTGGTAAACACTTCTTCCCAGATCAGCAAGTGGCATTTCTCGTTCAGATTCAGTTTTTGCATCCAATAACCAGGCATTAAAATCAGCAGGTTCCATTGAAATTACTTTTGCCAGCATCGCTGAGTGTCCTGACCCGCAATATTCGGTACAGAATACAACAGACTCTACAGCTTCATTCGTTTGAAACCAGGCGGTTGTGTATCGACCCGGAAGCACATCTTGTTTGATACGGTAGTCAGGCACAAAGAAGGAGTGAATCACATCTCGTGATTGCATAATCAGTTTAACCGGACGACCATTCGGTACGTGTAGTTCACCAGTTGTTTGAACACCATTCGGATGAGTAAACTGCCAGAAAAATGAACTGGCTGTTACGTACACTTCATACGCATTTTGTGGTGGCGTACGCATTTCAACATACCCTCTGAATCCCCAGAAGAATACAATTAAAATGAGAATCAAAGGAATTACGGTCCATGTAACTTCAAGTGCTGTGTTATGCCGAATTACAGGTGTTACATCATCATCTGTTTTACGTTTATATTTTATGGAAAAATAAACGATAGCCACTGTTATACCGAGCAGGATAATAACACTGACCACATTGATAAATGTAAATAAGGCATCTACATCACCGGCAACTGTTGAGTTGACAGGTGGAAGTATAAATCTGTTAATAATTTCCAGCATGTTATGTGATGCTAAATTTAATCGTTAATGGTTGCGGATGGTTTTTTTCTGAACCAAAGAAGTCCTAAGAAAATACTTAATCCTGTTAGGGTTAATAGTCCCCCAAGTTTCATGATATTCACGGCGTTAGCTACATATGACCGGGAATCGGGATCGTATGAGTAACAATAGAGCATTGCTCTTTCTACTACTGAGCCAATTTTACCCTCAGCAGCATCGTAAAGCGCGTTTCTTAAATTCAATGATGGATATTCGATACCATATAGATATCGGGTGATAGTTCCATCCGGACTAATGAACATGATGGCACTGCCATGCAGAAACTCTTGTGCTTCGTCGCTCCATTTGAATCGAAATCCCAATGCAGCGGTCATTCTGT
This sequence comes from Bacteroidota bacterium, assembly GCA_003448835.1. GTDB lineage: Bacteria > Bacteroidota > Rhodothermia > Balneolales > HLUCCA01 > UBA11400. The sequence continues at coordinate 4,514 of DLXM01000149.1, forward strand.
CAATATTTTCCTGATCAGTCGCTAAAAAATGCCATCCATCTGCAGCTTCAGGTTTACCCAATAAACGAATGTAGCTGGCTTTCTTATCAGCTGCCAATTCGTGTGTTTCAGTTGGATCAATACTAAAGGTTACGATTTCAAATTCATTTCCAGGTTGCCAGGTTAATTCTTTGAGTCCGTCTGTTAGTCCGTTGATAATCAAATTACAGAGCATTGGACATTCAAAATAAATCGGAGTAATGATAACCGGCTTTCCAGATGTGAAAAAATCACCAAGAGTTACTGTATCACCGATTTCATTAACAAATTCTACATCCATGGGTAGTTTATCTCCCAGGAGTTCATCCACACCAATATCACGCAACTCCGGGGGTAAGTCAGAGAGTGGTGATTGAGCAAATGAGCTACTCGAAATCAACAGTAATATGAATGGAAGTAGAATTTTCAAAGTTGATATTTAATTAGCGTAATCTTCGAGAATAAGAGTAATTGCAGAATCAACAGGGACACGATAAACACCTGATGAGTCATCAATAACACCAAAGGTGGTTAATTCTTCGTTATGTTTTGCACGCAGATCTTCTAATTCATAAAAGACAGCAGATGCAGCTGATTTCTGACCCTGATGAAATGAAAAATAATTGTATAAGGTCATAGCAATGTAAATAAATACAACTACTGTAAGAATGCCGGCAAAAAACCATCCAAACAAACTCTTGTAATTGAGCTTATCGGGAGATGCTCCTTTGGCCAAAGATTCTTTAACGCTCTTGTCGTTCAGAAAATCTTGAATATCGTTGTTTTGGTTACTCATAACTTGTGTAAGTAGTTAACAGAATGTCAATTTCAGTGTTTATTCAATGATGCTTCCAAACGTGGATCGTTATTTGATACCATGTTTTCTTTTCTAAACTGTCGGAAGAACATTCCCATAAATAGTCCGCCGATACCTAATAAAGTTGCAATGTCGATCCAGCTAAATTCCATACCATAGTGGTGAAGTGTCGGCATTACGATCCAGTGAAGTTCAATAAAATGTACGATTACAATCCATGCAGAAACAATTCCGACCAATTTCATGTTATTTTTTGATGCAGCAGGAAGAAGAATCAAAAATGGAACCACAAAACGCCCAATCAACAATAAGTAGGTGAAGTTTTCCCAGTTGCCTTCAAGTCGATGGTAAAACCAAAGAGTTTCTTCCGGGATGTTCGCATAATAAATGAGGAAAAACTGGCTGAATGCGATATATGCATAGAACACGGTAAATCCGAATAACATTCTGCTTAAATCGGAAATATGAGGGATACGGATAGTGTTTGTTAGTAATCCTTTTTTGTGCAGAAACAAGACTGTCAAGATTACTACAGCAAAGAATACCTGAAAGGTCATTGCAAAATAATAAACACCAAACATGGTCGAAAACCAAGGTGGATCCAAACTCATCATCCAATCAAATGAAGCAAATGCTAATGTGAAACCAAAAATAAATAGTCCGGGTCCCGCGATTTTTCGTTGTGCTGTATCAAGGCCCCAATCACCGGATTTGTCCATTGCAACGGAGTTTTTATACAGTTTATAACCCATATAACTCCAAACTGTGAAATAAAGTACATTTCTTGCAATAAAAAATGGAATATTCAGGTAAGGTGATTTTCCGGCAATAAGCTTATCAGTTGCAAGTAATTCTTCGTCGGTCCACAGATATAGTGTTTCAACTCCAATTAAGATTGGAATAAAAAGTATGGCAAAGATGTATATAAATGATGCATACGTTTCTGGGATTCTTCTGAGTACAACACCATACTCTGATCGGGTAATATGATGTACCATCACGAAGAATAAACATCCCAAAGCAATACTTGCGTAGAAAGTAAAGCTTGTGAGATATGAAAAGTAGAATTGTTCAGGATTAATAAAATATCCCAATATACTGGCTATTGCTCCCAGTATGGCGATCCCAAAGAATAATTTGTGTGTATTCTCGTGTTCAGGATACGTTAAATTGTCGGTTATTTTTGCGTGATGCATAAATATCTATCTGAGATAATGTGTTTCTATAACTTTCTTGAGCTGATATAATTTATTCAGCTGTTGAATTTCCTGCTGACACCATTTCCGGTGATATTCCAAGTCGTTCTAAATCGGTTGTACTGGCACTATGACTTCTTTGAAGCGTTCTGATGTATGATACAATAGCCCAGCGGTCTGATACTGGTACCTGATGTCGGTATGATGGCATAGTTCTTACACCATTGTACATTGCACTGTAAATTTCTCCATCCGGCATTCCTACGATGCGTTCATCGAAAAAGGATGGAGGAGGTACAATACCATAATTGGTGATAATTCCATCACCGGCACCCGTTGCACCGTGACACATGCTACAATAAATATTAAATCGATCCTGTCCTCGAAGTATCATTTCACGGGAAAGTTCTACAGGTATCGTCTGTAAAAATGAACCATCATCATTGATGCCCTGATAATATGCGACATCAGTCATGAGTTCGCCTTGCGCTACTGTTCCGGCTACTGGTTGACGGTCAGCACGATTATCCTCAAAAAATGGATTTGCTTCTTGTGCTGTGAATTTCTCCTGATCATCCATGTTTGGATTCACATGTATGGCAGTTTTTTCGTTTGGCAAGCCCTGACAGCCGGCAATTAATGCCGCAAATGTTAGTGTCAGTATGGTTCTATATCTGTACATAATTAATGTAGGTATTCTGAATTCGAATTATTTCTCAATCGTTTCTATATGAACTGCACCGGCTTCTTGTAAAAATGCCCTGGTTTTTTCGTCATGAAACAGGTCATCATCTGATTCAATAATCACGAAAAAACCGTCATCAGTCGCTTTTTTAAACGTATCTGAATTGAAAATTGGATTGTGATGTTTAGGCATGTTATTTAGGAAAAACATACCAAACACAGCGCCAAATGCTGATAATAAAATGGTGAGTTCAAAAGTTACTGGAACAAATGCCGGGAAGTTCAAGAATGGCTTACCACTGATGTTTACCGGATAACCGACACTTGCCGTCCAGGATATCAATGATAATGCACCTGTAAATCCAAGGATTGCATGCCCAAGTACGATGTAGCCAAGTTTGGATGGTTTTAATCCCATGGCATCATCCATTCCATGTATTGGAAATGGACTGTAACAGTCGTAATTCTTGTATCCTGCTTTATTTGTAAGCTTTGCAGCTTTCATCAAATGCGCTGGATTCTTAAACTCTGCAAGTAATCCGTATGTTTGTTTGTCTGTGTTTTCTTTCATCTTGTCAGATGGTTACGATTAACGAATTATTTTTCAGCTATTTTTTTGAATTCATTGCCATCCTCATCATAATTATGTGGATTAGCTTGTGGCAGTACCATTTTCACTTCCGCAATGGCAATCATAGGCAGGAAGCGAAGGAACAGCAAGAAGAATGTGAAGAATAGCCCAAAAGTGCCCACATATGTGAGTACGTCGACGTAAGTTGGACTGTAATATCCCCATGATGACGGTAAAAAGTCTTGTGCCAATGAGGTTACTGTAATTACGAATCGTTCGAACCACATTCCTATGTTTACAACAATCGAAAGTATAAAGGAAGCGACAATACTGGTACGCATTCTCTTAGACCAGAAAAACTGAGGACTGATCACATTACAAAGGAACATTATCCAGTATGCCCAGGCATATGGACCCATCGCCCGGTTGATAAATGCGGCTTTTTCGTACTCCACACCACCGTACCATGCTATAAAAAACTCCATGATGTAGGCAAATCCAACGATATTACCAGTTACAAGGATGATGATGTTCATTTTTTCAATGTGATTTATGGTCATGATATCCTGCAAACCATAAAGTTTTCTGGTAATGAGCATCAGCGTCATAACCATTGCAAATCCTGAGAAAACGGCACCTGCAACGAAATAAGGCGGGAAGATGGTAGTGTGCCATCCTGGTACAATTGATACAGCAAAGTCAAAGGATACAATCGTGTGAACGGATAATACAAGTGGTGTTGCGATACCGGCCAGAATCATGTACGATTTCTCGTAGTTCTGCCATTGACGATTACCACCGGTCCATCCGAGAGCAGCAACTCCATAAGCGATTTTACCCCATTTACTTTTAACTCTGTCACGAAGTGTTGCAAAATCAGGTACTAAACCAACATACCAGAAGAGTAAAGAAACTGTGAAATATGTACCTACTGCGAACACATCCCATAACAAAGGAGAGTTAAAGTTAGGCCACATCTGCATTTGGTTAGGTAGTGGGAATACCCAATAGATTACCCAAATACGACCGACGTGAATACCAGGGAAAATCAACGCACACATTACCGCAAAAATGGTCATTGCCTCAGCAAAACGGTTAATTGCAGTTCTCCATCCTTGGCGAAATAGAAATAAAATCGCAGATATAAGTGTTCCGGCGTGACCAATACCGACCCACCATACGAAGTTTACAATTGCCCATCCCCAGCCTACCGGATTATTCAATCCCCAGATACCAGTACCCTCATAAAACAGGTATGCTATCATGGCAAGGAGTAGTCCGAGTAGTGCATTTGAGATCGCAAATGCTATATACCACCATTTCGGGGCGGGAGTTTCCACAATATCCCCAACCAGGCGGGTGATACTACCGAACGTATGGTTACCTTTTACCAATTCAGGTTCAGGTATATAGGTAAGATTTTGACTCATCTGAAATAATGTTACTTAGGTTAATTCCTCTTTGATCAAACTAATTTCTCGTGTGGATTTCTGATTTTCGCCAAGTATGATGTTCTTGGTCGAATATTCAGTTCTTCGAGTAAGAGATAGTTTCTCTCATTAGCTTTAGTTCTGGAAACAATACTATTTTTGTCTCTAATATCTCCGAATGTGATGGCATCAGCAGGACACGCTTGCTGGCATGCAGTTACAACTGCGCCATCAGCAGGTTTTCTTGAATCAGTTTTGATTTTTGATTCAATTTTTGCCCGGCTGATTCTCTGAACACAGTAGGTGCATTTTTCCATGACCCCACGGAATCGAATAGACACTTCCGGATTCATTGCCATTTGAATTACTTCCGGATCATCACCTTTAGTGAGGTATTCTACCGGGTAATTGAAGAAATTGAATCTTCTGACTTTGAACGGGCAGTTATTTGCACAATATCTTGTACCGATACAACGGTTGTATGTCATTTGATTGAGACCATCTTCGCTGTGCGTAGTGGCAGCAACCGGACAAACCTGCTCACAAGGAGCCAACTCACATTGCATACATGGAATTGGCTGGTGAACAATCTGTGGACTTCCATTAACATCTCCACTAAAATATCGATCTGTTCTGATCCAGTGCATTTCACGTCCGCGTCGCACTTCTCGTTTACCAATCACCGGAATATTATTCTCAGCTTGACAAGCGATCGTACAAACACCACACCCAATACATGAAGTCAGGTCAATTGCCATTCCCCATTGAGGCTGGTGGTCAGGGAAGGTTTGCTCGTTAAATAATGAAATTGGTTGCCCATCATCATCGATTGGACCCGGTACATGAACCATGTGCCCGGCAAAATGTGGATCTTCGCGATACTCAGCAATTGATGCTTCACGCACGAATGGGCGGCCTTCCATGCTGTGGTGATCCTGAGTAGTAGCAATTTCGTATCGTTGTCCGGTTTTTGAAACAGAAACGGTACGATTAAATAAAGGATTCTCGGTAGTTACAACTTGCCATGCATTAAATCCGACTCCATCAGCAACCCGACCGATTTCATTTCTACCAAATCCGGTAGTAATTGTCACCGCATTATCTGCATGACCTGGTAGTACCCAAGATGGCATTTCAATGGTGCGGCCATTTGATTCAATACTGACTACATCATACATGTAATCGCCAAATTTTCTGGAACGGATCCCTAAGGCTTCTGCAGTAGTTGGACTCATTAATGCAACGGCATCCCATGTAATTTTAGTAATAGGATCCGGAAGCTCCATCAACCAGCCGTTATTCGTGAATCGACCATCAAATAAAGTAGCACCTGGTTTAACTGTGAGTTCAATTTGATCACCAGCAACGCTCACATTTGATAAAGAAGCAGAAATGTGTGAACCGAAACCACCACTCAGAGAAACAGAAGCGTCTCTGAACGTAAATCCTTTTAATAAGCCGTCGTGTAACAGTGTTCTCCATTGAGCGGATGTGTTACCACCCATTACCGGACTAATTGATTCACGAACTTCATCCATCGCGTTAATAGGACGACCTTTTACGATCGCACCAAGAACTTCGATTTCACTTTTACCACCAAAAAGTGGTTGAATCATAGGTTGAATTACAGATGGAACACCATTGAAATCATACCCATCTCCCCAATATTCTAGGAAGTGAGCACGGTTGATGTGCCATTTTGAAACTTTGGATGTCTCGTCGAAATGATTCGCCAAATGTACCGAGAAAGGTACTTTTGAAAGGGCATCAGCAAAATTCAGATCAACAGGAGCGGTGAAAACCGGATTGGTTCCCAACATGATAACTGCATCCACAGAACCTGCAGACATATCTGAAACCACTTTTTTCAACAAATCATGCTGATTTGCTTCGTCAGTATGTGGTAATTCAAGATATTTAACTGTTTTTCCACTGTTTTCTGCAGCTACATTGATTGCAGCAACAACAGCATGGGTATCGGCATCGTGGTCTGCACCTGCCATGAGAATCGAAGTTCCACGATTGTTTAAGATTTCTTCAGCCAGAACACTGATCCACTCATGCTGTGAAAACGCATTAGAGTAACCACTAAATGCTGAAAGACCATTTAAATCGGATGCCAAACGTCCTGCAAGTGCATAAACGAAAGGTTTAATATCGCTGGACTTGATTCGAAGGCGGTGATCAGCGTTTGAACCGGTTAAGCTGTAGTTAGCTTCTGCTACATAAAGACGATTGATCTCGTCGTTGGTACTGGTGATTTTGCGTCCTTTTGTGTAGGACTTGATATTTCTGACGTTATCAGCACCGGTACCCATGAAATCGGCATCCAAACTAATAATAACTTTAGCCTGGCTGAGGTCCGGAGCAACACGAAGTTTGCGACCAAATGCAATTTGAGATCCTAATAACTGATTCTCTTCACCAAAAGGTTCATAGGTAACCCAGGTAGCAGTTGGATATTTAGCAAGTGCTTCGCGCTTGAAACGATTTAAAGTAAGTGAAGAATTTGCTTCAGTAATAAATACAACATTACTACCTGCATTCAGTGAATCGTTTGCTGTCGTTATGAATTCGTCAAATGACTTTGACTCACCATTATATTTAACGCCACGACTTCTGTCCGGATCATACATATCCAGAATTGTAGCCTGTTGATACAGGTTTGTTGAACCTAAACTGGATGGATGCTCAACATTACCTTCAATTTTAGTAGGACGACCTGCATTCGTTTCTACCAATAGTCCGGTAGTGTACCCTAAAAATGGCATACTGGTAGCATAAAACAAAGGTTTTCCTGCTACAGAATATTCCGGCATGGTTGTTTGAGGTACAATTTTTTGAACCGGTTTACGGCAAGCTGCAAATCCTGCCAGAGCAATAGATGCACCCATGATTTGTAAGAAATTTCTACGGGAATATCCGTCTTTTAATTCGGATGCATTCTCCGGGAATTCACGGTCAACAAACTTGCGATACTCATCGTTTTTTGCAAGTTCATTTAGGCTTCGCCAATACGTTTGCTGTTGCTGTTTACTCATGCTTAGTAGCGTTGTTGTATACGTTAAAATCTGTTTTTATCGGTGACATGCATTACAATAGACCGGAGGCGCAATATTTTTCTTTGCGATGATCTGAGAAGCCAGTTCAAACTGGTTCTCCGGGGCTTGCCAACCCATGTTCGTAATCTCACCGAATGGACGAATATGTTCTTCGGGAGCATTGTGACAATCTAAACACCATCCCATATTTA
>DLXM01000027.1 GCA_003448835.1 Bacteroidota bacterium
GCCGTTTGGTGGATCAGACAGTCAATTCTACAAGCGCTCGCTGAGCAAAGTCGAATTGTACGTTTGCCGTTGAACCGTGTTGGTGCGCTCAACAAAATTGGTAAAGAACTTTCTAAGCTGGAACAAGAGTACGAGCGTATTCCATCAGCCGCAGAATTGGCCGAAAGTTTGGAAATGTCCATTACTGAGGTAGCTGATACCCTAAGGATTTCCGGACGTCACCTATCAGTTGATGCTCCTTTTGCTCAGGGTGAAGATAACCGACTTTTGGATGTCCTTGAAAATGAGGAAACTCCGAATCCTGATAATGAACTGATGGGCGAGTCGTTGAAAGTGGAAATCGAAAGAGCACTTTCTAAACTCACCAAACGTGAAGCAGAAGTAATTCGGCTTTATTTCGGTATCGGACGCGAGCATTCTTTAACTCTTGAAGAAATTGGTGAACGATTTGATCTGACGCGTGAGCGAGTTCGTCAAATTAAAGAAAAAGCACTTCGGAAATTACGCCATCATAACCGTAGTATGGCTCTTAGAGCATACTTAGGTTAATATTTTAAGGCATTTGATGTAAAGCCTCACTGAAATTCAGTGGGGCTTTTTTATTTCTATACGCAGGTATTATCTTATTAAATGCATAATCCGCCTCAAAAATATCTGCACTTTTCTCAACTAATCATCTTTGTGATTCAGTTGCTCGCATTTCAGTACAACTTGAGTGCACAGGGGATGCCATTTCAAAATTATTCCATCCAAAATGGACTCTCTCAATCTGTTGTTAGCGATCTAATGCAGGACCAGGATGGATATATATGGATCGCAACCGAGTATGGTCTAAATCGTTTCAATCGATTCGAATTTGAGTACTATTTCGAAGAAAACGGACTGGGTAATAATGGAGTTCTTTCACTCTATCAAACCAGAGATGGACAAATTCTTGTTGGTACAGAGTCCGGACTCAACCTGTGGAATGGTCAAAGATTTACCAGATTTCCGGGTACCGAAATCTTAAATGAAATTCAGGTCACTTCAATTTTTGAGGATGAAGAAGGTGGACTCTGGATAGGAACTTCTGATGCCGGGTTATATAATTTTTTTCAGGATAGTTTCATCTCATACAATACCAATAACGGGTTAGCAGATAATGAAATAAGAAATGTTGACCAAATGCATGATGGACAAATACTTGTAGCTACCCGCCGTGGTGTTTCGCTTATCTATGGTGGTAATGTTCGTAAAACATGGAATAGCACTAATGGATTATCTCATGAAGATGCCAGCGATATATTGGTCCGTCAGGATGGATCTTTTTGGATTGCAACCAGAAATGGAATTTCAATCTTTAAAAATGGGGTATTTTCATACCTAAATACACAGAACGGCTTGCTTCATTCAAGTGTGACGTCCTTCGTAAAAGATGGTGAAGGTGGTGTATGGATAGGAACAGAAGCCGGGTTAAGTCATCATTCAAACGGTATTTTTCGCAATTATACTGATATGAATGGATTGTCAAACAATGTAGTAACTACGGTAAATCAGGATTTTGAGGGAAATATCTGGGTTGGAACGTATGGTGGTGGGGTCGATATGTTGCCGGGCGAAAAATTTGTCCATTATACCGTGCAACAGGGATTACTCAGCAATATGATCACATCTTTTACGCAATCAGATGATGGATCAATATGGATTGGAACCTACGGTGGTGGGGTGTCGAGACTCAATAATGGTTTGGTTCAAAATTATACAACTATAAATGGACTAATAGACAATCAGGTTTATACAGTTTATAATACATCTGAAAATGATATTCTAATTGGTACCCGTAACGGAATAAGTCGTTATGATAATGGTGTGATCAATTATGATTCCAGGACTTCATTACTCCCGGATCCCAAAGTTCGACATTTTCTTGAATCTCAAAATGGTGATTTATGGATTGCAACGTATGGTGGAGGAATTGCTCAATTTCGTGGAAATCAATTGATAAAAGTCTGGAATACCGAAAGTGGGATCATTGATAATATCGTAATGCGAATGATTGAGCGTGATGATGGATCAATTTGGGCAGCAACGTATGGTGGGATTAGTATAATTCACCTTGATGGAAGTGTTGAATCAATTACAACTTCCGAAGGGCTCATCCAAAATAGTGTATTATCTATCTTTGAAGATCATGATGGACACGTCTGGGCGGGTACTTTTGCCGGTTTATCAAAAATAAATGAGAATCGAATTGTCAATTATAATACGGAAAACGGTCTGCACAGCAACGTAATTTATTTTATTGGACAAGATAATCTGGGAAGAATTTGGTTGGGTACAAATGATGGATTAATCCGATTCGAACATGAAATTGATAATGATATTGATGACCCGGAACGAATGAGGGACATCCTCAAATTCAAGAGATACAGTCTGGAATCCGGTTTAACCACGGATGAAATGAATGCTAATGCAATTTTTCAGGATTCGAACGGGGATTTATGGCTGGGATCAGTTTTAGGCGTTAATCATTTCAGATGGCAATTAGATCAGGACGTAAGTGTTGGTCCACCTGTACACATCGAAAGAATTCGATTATTTGATGGATATGTTCAGGTTGATGAATCAAATGTATTCAAGCATGACCAAAATTTTATTGGTTTTGAGTTTGTCGGACTTTCATATTCTAATCCTTCTGAGGTCGTTTATGAATATCGATTAAGTGGGATTGATCAGTCATGGCAAAGAACAAAACAACGTGTTGTACGTTATACAACTTTACCTGATGGAGACTTTACTTTTGAAGTCCGTGCCCGAAACGCGGATGGATACTGGAGTGAATCGGCTGCATCGATTTCGTTTACAATACAACCGCCGGTATGGAAAAGTTGGTGGTTCATCTTGTTGTTGTTATCCGCTGTGATAATTGCAGGAATATTTTTGTACAATTATTATAAAATATCCCGTTTAGTTGACCTTGAGCGTATTCGTATTCGAATTGCCAGCGATCTTCACGATGATGTTGGAGCGTCACTTACAGAGATCGCTTTACAAGCCGATTTTATTAAAGCTACTCAACGTGATAGTGCGCTAACTGAGTCACTACAACAAATCGGAGATATGAGTCGACGAATTGTGACTACGATGGATGATTTTGTATGGTCGATTGATGCCAGAAACGATACATTTGGTGATTTACACGATCGAATGCAGGATTATGCTAACAATGTATTGACACCGGTAGACATTGAGCCAATCTTTCATTTCAGTGGATTCGAAAGCGGAAAGGTAATGCCGTTGGAGATACGTCAGAACTTGTATCTTATTTATAAAGAAGCCGTAAATAATGCTGCAAAGCACTCAAAAGCGACCAGAATTGAAATAATATTTATCAGGCTCGACCAAGGATTTGAGTTAATAATTGCCGATAATGGGGTAGGGATGCCAGAGCATATACGATCAGGTGGACATGGGATGAAAAACATGAAATTACGGGCTGCCAGGATTCATGCTCAAATAGAGATAGAAAATAAAAACGGTTTGAAAATATCGATAACAGGAAAAGGGATATGATCATGGATAAGAAAATTCATCACATTGCAATAGTTGAAGACAATGAAAAAATCAGAGATTTAATTCAAAAATATCTGTTGCTTCAAAATGATATTCGATGTGATCACGCGTATGGTTCAGTTGAAAGTTTGCTCCAGGTTATGCGTGAAGGTGATATTCCTGAGATTATTTTGATGGATATCGATCTTGAAGGGATGAGTGGTATCGATGGAATGAAACTGATTAAAACAAAATATCCTGATATCGAAATCATCATGCTTACTGTGTACCACGATTCACACAAGATATTTAATTCATTGCGTGCAGGGGCATCCGGATACTTACTCAAACATACTTCACTTCCTGAAATCCGGGAAGCTATTGATGTGGTTATAAATGGTGGATCGCCGATGTCACCGCAAATTGCCCGTAAAGTAATTACTCATTTTAACGCACCTGAAACACCAACAAACGATCCAAAGGTTGACTCAGGATTAACGATGCGTGAGCAGGAAATTGTAGTGGGACTCGTAGATGGACTTTCCTACAAAATGATAGCAGATCGAATGGATATTTCTATCGATACCGTCAGAGCGCACATCCGCAACATTTACAAAAAACTACACGTGAATTCTAAAGCAGAAGTAATAGCAAAATCCCTTCGCGGCGAGATCTGAAATTCACATCATCATGTTATATAACTGAAGCAAAAAAACTGCGTAATTAAACATGTGGATTTGGAATTGCTACGTTGTAATTCATGTTTTAGTATATAGCATTAACATGGTATTTATAAAGTCCAATTTCTTTGTTAGAATACTATTGTAATATCGAACAAACTCACTAGGAGGCCGCCATGGCAAACAAAACTTTTAAATTATTATCGCTCAGCATGATAGCTTTGTTTATGACTGGTTGTTATACCCAGTTGGCTGTGGTTGAGCGTCCGGTACCTGTATATGTTACCGCCGATGAGCGAATTGACGAACGGGCTGAAGAAATTGAATATTTCGATGAAGACTCGTATCGAACCGGTTATGACGATGCAGTTACCGATTTGTTGTTCCGTGATTATCGCAGAAAACCAGTATTTGAATCAAACGAATACGAATTAGGGTATATGGATGGTTTCTCTGATGCAAGCTGGGAATTTTATGACAAACGCTTTAGACATCGTTACAACGCTTATCACTGGGACCCATTCTATTATGATAGCTACTGGGCATTTTATGTGAGCTGGCAATGGCACAGACCTTTTAGCTGGTACGGATATTACGGATACAATCCATATCACTACTATAATTATCCTTACCACCACGGATTTGGTTGGATGGGATACGGATATTACGGTGGATACCCACATCATACCTGGATTGTTTATGAAGATTATAACCGACCATCAGCCAATGTTCACTATGGTCCACGAGCAAGCGGTGTATCAAGAGATCATCAATTAACTGATCGAGGAAGTGTTGTTCGAAGTGGTGATCGTTCGATAGAAAATTCCGGTCGCACAAGTGGTGTTACCCGTGGTACAACAACAACCCGTGAACGTGGAACGGTTACCGAAAGTGGTCGTACTAATACACGAACTTCCGGTGTTCGAACTACTACCACGAATCGTGGTTCTTCAGCTCGTCCATCAGGGACCAGCAGACCTAATGTAAAAAGTACTCCGACACGAAGTGGATCAAGTGGTGGCGTGAGAAGTACACCAAGTCGACCATCATCCGGAAGCCGACCTTCATCTGGTACTCGTCCGAAACCTGATAATCGAGAAGATAGTATTGATGGAATATCAGCATCAGGAACAAGTATAGTTCCGCGATATTCAGTTTCACAACCTGCACGTGAAGTACCAGAAGTACGTGTAAATACTTCATCACGATATAGTGTAAGATCAAACGCTATGTATAATCGAATTCCACAAAGTACAGATAGATATGACAGCGGATCCGGAACTTTAAGCAGACCGGGTATGCTGGTTGGAAGTGAGAATTCATCATCCCGAAATACTTTTGGATCATCAATCCTGGATAGAAATGTCAACTCCACACTTGGCAAAATTAATTCTGCCTTTGGAGGAACATGCAATACGGGCGTCCGAACGACTAGTACAAACCGCTCCACTAACGTTGCAACACCAACACGATCGACTAGTGTTTCAACGCCTGCACCTACAACTACAACACGTTCTTCATCATCAACCAGACAAGGTACAAGAGACAATCGCGATAAATAATAATTCACGCGAAAAAAACCTGTTCAATTTCGATTTTCGAAGATCAATTTGACGAATTTTAGTCATTTTCAAGATTATTACGTCCATTTTAAGATAAAATCCTATGAAAAGTATTAAACTATTAGCCGCACTAATAATCAGTTTTGTGCTGATATCAAGCGCAACACTTCAGGCACAAAATCGATTTGATGCACTGCGATATTCACAGACATCACCGGGATTTGATGCAAATAGTCTGTCATTGTCCGGAGCTTCATTTGCCCGTTTTAATGGATTTGGGTCTATATATGTAAACCCTGCCGTAGCCGGATTGGCGACAAAAAGTGAATTTTCACTCGGACTCTCATCCCGCAGTGTTTCTGAAGAAACTACCTATCTGAATACGCTTACAAAATTCGATGACCAGCAAACCGGAATCTCCAACCTTGGCTATTTATTTCGATTCCCAACTGAAGCAGGAAGTCTGGTTTTAGGTGGCGGATATAATCAGATCGCAAATTTCAACCGTGCAACATCCATCAATGCATTTAATGGAGATAACAGCATCGTAGATTATTTCCTTATTTCGCCGGGCGATCAATATTTTGAAACCGCATTCAATACCTATGCAATTGAGTACGACGAGGAGTTTGAGGAGTATTACAACACCCTTCGAGCTGATTACAACTACCGCGGGATGAATCAATATGCTGAACTTCAGGAACGTGGCCAGATGGGCGAGTTTAATGTATTTTTGAGCACCGAATTTCAGAAAAATTTCTTTGTTGGTGGATCAGTGGGTATTGTAATGGGTGATTATCGGTACAAACGAATCTTTCTTGAAGAGGATATGAACGGTAATTATATGGATGCTGCTTTTGACATCAATAATATTTTAAATGAGGACATTATAGATGCAACCATCCGTGGAGTAAATGCTCGCATTGGTCTTATGTTCATTCCGATTGAGGGATTAAATCTTGGACTTAGTTACACGACTAAAACCCGCATGGATATCGAAGAAACGTATAGTACAATGATCCGAACGGAGTTTTATTCTTCTGATGCCGATGGATTTAATACCTATGAAGATCTGTATGAAGGAGAAATTTCATACACAGTTACCCGTCCTTCAGTTTTGGCAGGTGGATTTGGTATCAGTGTACTTCCATTTGCTGAATTGGATGTATCCGCAGAACTAATGAATTACTCAAATATTGAAATGGGTGGTATCGGGATTATCTATGATCGTGACGAAAATCAAGCCATATTAACAGATTTTGAAGATGTGGTAAATCTACGAGTCGGACTTACAATAAATGCATCAGAAAAAATTAAACCACGATTTGGATACGCTTTAAATCCAAGTCCACGTAAGGGGTTTAATGGTGACATTACGTATTACAGTGTCGGTGCATCGTTCATGTTATCACCGAATATAAATATGGATGCCGGGATTCAATTTTCATCCTGGGATGATGAATTGAATTTCTATGACTATGGCACCGGATCTGCATTTAGTACTCAAAACGTTGAAAAGGTACAGGGAATGGTTGGATTTACGTTTAAATTCTGATCATCTATTCAGCGATCAGACCCAACTACAATAGAATATCCAGATAATAAAAAACCCGATCGTGAGATCGGGTTTTTTTGTATAAATGCGTGTTGATTGAAAATGTAATTTTCAGCCCGATTATCTTATAAAATGTTTCGGATTTACACTGAGCACTGGAGCCGACACATGTCGTACTACACTTGCAGCAGTGCTACCCAACATCAAGTAATCGAGTCCGGTACGTCCAATTGTTGCAATTACGACCAAATCAAATTTGTTATCCTTGGTTTCATGAACAATGGCGTCATGTACTGATTTAAAGGTGACAATAACCCGATAGTTTACATATTTACGAACATCTGCAAAATATTTATCGGCAATCGTTGCGAGTTCTTTTTCACGAAGTTTGACATCCGCTTCAATAACCGCATCTGTATCGAATCCTTCCCGCATCAAAATATTGACCAATTCAATTTTAGCATTGGTTTCCTGAGTAATTTCAACTGCATGTGAAAATGCTTTGAAAGAGTTTTCAGAGAAATCTGTGGTAATCAAAATGTTTTGAACTGGTTTGATCACTGATTTTTCTTCCACAACCATGATAGGTGTATGCGTTAATCGAAGTGCTTTTTCAGCAACGGATCCCATTAAAAATCGAGAGAATCCGGTCCGACCATGTGTTGTAAGTATGACCAAATCGAAATTTTTGGCGGCATCAGTTATTGCATGAGCCGGATTTCCGACACCGAGTAACGGTTTTGTCAAATATTTCGCATGAACACGTGCTTTGGCGACCTCATTGAGTCGGACTTCCACAGTTTTTTCAATTTGATCGTAGTCAACATGACCACTTAATCCAACTCCGGTGTAGTAGAAACTGTCCATTTCACTCAGAGGGATATATGCGTGAAAAGGTGTAATTTTTCCGTCGAACAAATCTGCATAATAAGCAGCAGCCTCAAAAGCTTTGAAACTTAGTTCTGAGAAGTCGGTTGGGACTAAAATTTTAAGATTTTTCATGATATTCTCCTCTAAGATTGGTAACGGCAGTTTATTTCAAAAGTAATGTATAAAATCTAAATCAATAGATATTGCGATTCTCCTTACAAAAGTTGATTAAATCCATTTTTTTCGTCTGAAATAATACAACATCCCTAATGATAACAGGAACATCAAGCCCATTATTGTGGGATAACCGTAATACCAGTTTAATTCTGGCATATTTAAAGGACTGGAACCCGGATTAAAATTCATACCATAAATTCCGGCTACAAATGTAAGTGGAATAAAAATTGTAGCAATAATCGTCAACACTTTCATGACTTCACCGGTTCGGATGTTTAGTTGGGTCATGTGTGTATCGAACATTGTGGATGTTATTTCAATTGTGTGATCCAGATTCTCAGAAACCCGATTCAAGTGATCATGCACATCCCGGAAATAAATCACTATATCGTTGGTAATCATTTCAGTATCGTCACGAACCAATGCAGACAGAACATCGTGCATAGGCGAAATATATCTTCGCATTTGGATAAATCTGCGCCTCAGAACATGTAACTCATCATATCCGGTGAGTTCATCATTGTTGATCATTAGGTCTTCGATCGAGAGTAATTCTTCATTCAATACATCCAGAACGCGGAAATAATTATCAACTACAAGGTCAATAATTGCATAAAGCAGATAATCGCTCCCAAATTTCTTAAATCGTCCATTTGGGATTTCGATCCGAGGTTTAAGCGCGTCAAAAATTTCATCGTTGGACTCATGGTATGAAATGACACACCCTTTTGAAATAATTAAACTGATTTGCCTTTTTTCGAGATCACCTGTATCAGGATTTAAATTCAAATGTGGCACTACGATGTATGTATAATCATCATAATGCTCCACTTTAGGTCTCTGTGAGGTGTTTACAACATCTTCTAATACTAGGGGATGGATTTCCAAATGGGCACCGATTTCGCCTATCGTTGTAGTATCATGGAGTCCGTTAAACTTGACCCATGTAATCCGTTCATTATTTTCCATGTACGGATACAGTTCTTTAGGATCATTAAGTACTACATGTTCTACATCAATAGCGTCATAATCGGTGACGGAAATCTCAGGTATATCCAAAAGAATATCTCCATCGTGAATTAAGCTACCCGGTGGCAATCCAATTTTCGATATCGAAGCACCTTTTCTACGTGGTGACCTTTTACGTATTTTTTTCATGATTCCTCCGGTTCTGGGAGTCGAAATATGGGTTGGTTTTTCAAAGTCTGTTCCTAAAGCTATATATTGTCGTGTTGACTATATTTCAACATAGTATATTTTACATTTATGACCAAAAAAGAAACAGAAATCATGTTGCCCCAGGATCAACTTTGGGGACCAAAATCGATCCAACCGCTCGTTTTTCAACAGCAGAGGATTGGTCCGTTAACTTTAATATTTAAAAGGACATCCAATGAGTTATGGATTGCTTCTGATCGTTCGCAAAAGGAAGTTATCGATTTTGAAGAATTAGATTGGTCGCGATGGGCCTTAAAAAAAGAAAATACACCCATTGAGTTGTTTCCTTTAATGCCTGATTTGCAGGTGATCGTTCGACCGGAGAATACATTCATGTTATCACCAGGTGCACAAGTTCGAATTTTTACCAGAATTCCGGTTTGGGTTGGGATATATTCGAATGATGGTAAAAAAAACAAGCTTGCTGAAATCCCGACGATGATTTTGAGCAAAACCTGGTTCGGTGATTTTGTGGATGGAGTTCTCAGTTACTGGGTTTCAACTACTGCCAGACGAGAAGTAAGCAAAGATGTGTATCAGCCGCATGTTGCTATTTCGACATTAAATATCAAAAACGAATCGGAAACCGATTTAAAAATTGAAAAACTAAGTATTCGGGTCGATAAATTGAGTTTATTTGAGAAAGATGGTCAACTTTGGACGGATGAGATGGATATTCGATATCAGGGTGAAGAACAACATAGCGAAATCTCAATAAAGAGTAAGCTGCCGGTGGAACTGAAGGATGCAAAATTGATATCACAACCTAGAGATCCGATCAAAAAAAGTTTTGTAGAACGGACATTTAGAATTATCAAAGAAATCCCCGGATTTTCATAAAGTTAAAAAGCAGAACCAATGGAAAATTTCAATATCCCGGATTTGATTTCGGATGAAACATGGGCGAATCTGATTAAATCAGGCATATTTTTACTGATTGCAGTACCCATAATAATTGCTGTTCGTCGGTATTTGCGTACGTTTATAACAAAAAAATATGGGGCTCACTACGGACTTCTAATAGCAAAAATATTTTTCTACTCCATGCTGACCATCACATTTGTAGTGGTATTACATCAGATGGGTTATCAATTAGGTCCATTGTTGGGCGCAGCGGGAATTGTAGGTATTGCCATCGGATTTGCTTCTCAAACGAGTGTATCTAATATTATTAGTGGATTCTTTTTGATTGCTGAAAAACCCTTTCAAGTTGGGGATGTGATTACTATAGGAACTACAACTGGCATCGTTTTATCGATCGACACCTTGTCGGTGAAGCTTCGCACATTTGATAACAAGTTTGTCAGAATACCCAATGAATTGATTATCAAAACAGAAGTGATGAATGTAACCCGATTTCCTATTCGTCGGGTGGATATGCCAATCTCAGTTGCTTATAAAGAGGACATCAATAGAGTGAAAGAGCTCTTATTTGAAATTGCTGAGAAGAATCCACTTGCATTGCAAGAACCAGAACCGATAATAAATTTTGTGGCTTATGGTGCATCGTCGATTGATTTATCGTTTAATGTCTGGTGCGCAAAAGAAGATTTTTTGAATGTGCGAAATCAAATACAGGAAGAAGTAAAACGAAAATTTGATGAAATTGGGATCGAAATTCCATTTCCACACTCGTCGATTTATGCAGGGGAGGCATCCAAACCGATACCTGTACAATTACTTGGGTTAGAAGGTTTAAGATGGGAAGAAGAGAAGGAGTGAAGGAGAATCGGAGACCAAACACAAGTGCTTGAATGGTAGACCAAACACAAGTGTTTGAAAAACACGCAGTCTTTGGTCGGACATCGTGAAACGCAGTGTAGCGAAAAGCACTTAGTCTTTGGGCGTAGATCGTGAATGGGAGGAAAAACACAAGCATCGAAAGATGCGAAGTCTTTTGACGGACATCGAGAGCGAATCGGAGGAGGTACACAAGTGGCGTGAGCCACGCAGTCTACCGACAGAGATCATGAGCAAAGCGAATGAAACGAGCGAAACAGAGCCGAGCGCTAAGGAGTGAAGGAGTGAATTGTAGGAGGTTACACAAGTGGCACTAGCCACGCAGTCTACCGACGGAAATCGTGAACGCAGTGAGCGAAAAAGAGAAGGAGCGAAGAGGGGAGATTTATAGAATTTCGCCGGGAGCCAGAATTCTGACTTCGGTTTCGCAGCTTCCTTCGGTTTCGGATTTGAACACATGAGGATCACCCGCTAAAATCGGCATTGTCGCATAATGAATCGGAATTGCGATCTCGGCGCCAATTAACGTACAGCATAAAGCTGCTTCATACGGTCCCATGGTGTAATGATCGCCAATAGGGACTGCGATGACATGTGGGGTGTACATTTCGCCATAGAATTCCATGTCGGCAAAAATGTTTGTGTCTCCCAGATGGTAGAACACATATCCGTCAGAGAAACGGACGACAAGTCCACCGGCCTCACCGGCATATTCCCCTTTAAACGAGGATGAATGATTTGCAGAAACCATCGTTACGCTGAAATCCTCAAATTGAACGGTTCCGCCTTTGTTGAATTCGACGGCTTGGTCTGGATTTAGTCCATGTTTTTTGAGTAATCCGATCAATTCAACATTTCCGACTACCTTAGCCCCGGTATTTTTAGCAATTTCCAGGGTGTCTCCAACGTGGTCTTCATGTCCGTGAGTGAGGAGCACAAAATCTGCTTTTGGGACGGATTTCAGGTTTTTGGGAGTACTGGGATTGTGCGTCAGAAATGGGTCTACATAGATGATTGTCCCGTTTGGGGAGGTTAGTTTGAATGCTGAATGTCCGAGGAATTGAATTTTTGCGGTCGATTTTGTCATGATAATGTGGTGTTGTATTCGTTTTTGATACGTTCTATTCGTTTTGGTGTGATTGCGACACGTAGATTGCGTTTCAGAACCTTTGTGTGAGTTACTTTTGTTGCGTTGTATGCGTTTCCGAGAATTTGTTCACAATTGTGATTGGATGAATGTGTATTAGTGCGTTTGTTGGTTTGAATGCGATTTAGTGCGTTATAAGTGCGTTATCGGGTTCAAAATTTCATAATTTACGTAGGTAACTTAATAACCTGTTTTATAATTCCAAAAAAATATGTCAGTCCGACTGGAAGAATGTAAAGATGGATCACACACGTTGTTTTCAGAGCAGTTTGGTCAGTTTTATCATAATCCGAATGGAGCGGTTGCGGAGAGTTGGCACGTGTTTTTTGATCAGTCGGATCTGAGGGAGCGATTGAAGTCTGGCACAGATGTCAGGATTCTTGAGGTTGGGTTTGGTACGGGGTTGAATTTGCTGCTACTGTGTGATTTGATTGCTGAACTTGGAAGTACGTCGCGGGTGTTATTTCAAAGTGTTGAAGCGTGGCCGGTGGATCCGGAAATAGCGGCAAAATTTAACTACGGTGGATTCCTGAAATCGGCAGATGAGTCCGAGGCGTTGGTAAATGTTTTTCGGGAGTTGAGTCAGGGACATGTAGATGTCGATTTTACTCAACAGATTCATGTGCGCATACATCGCGGACTTTTTGACACATTTAATCCTGTGGAAACAGGATTTCATTATGTATTTCATGATGCGTTTTCACCGGGCGTCAACGCTGAACTATGGACGCCGGAAATATTTAAACAGATTTATGATTGGTGCGACAACGGTGCAACACTGACGACCTACTGTGCCGCGACCAAAGCCCGAAACGCGATGAAAGAAGCCGGCTGGGTCGTCACGAAAGCGCCGGGTG
>DLXM01000206.1 GCA_003448835.1 Bacteroidota bacterium
CAAGAAGTAAATCATGAATCTAACGATCTCATCAATGAAGAAAATGTCGATAAAATCCATGAAACTGCAATTTCAAATGACTTCCAGGAACAAGACTCCATTTTAAATCAGTTTTTACAGTCCGATGAAACCGAACTAGAACCGGTTGAAGAGAAAAGCAATCTATCTGATGAAGAATCTGAGCAATTCGTAAGTCTTGCCGACCAATTTCTGGATGATTCTGGCGATGAAAGTGACGACTTATCGATCTCGCAAACGCTTGCCTCAGATCAAATCACTGACTCAGACACCGAAGAAGAAACATTAGAATCGGCATTTTTGGATGAATCTCTGAATGAGAATATTCCTACAATCAATGGTTCTCAAGGTCAATCTGCCCCCGCAATTACAGATAGCCAGACTGAGGAACCTGTTGAAGATGATGATTCACATGTAATCTATCTCACCGAACGTGCAAAACAACTACTCGCTATACTGGAACCAAATTTAGAAGAATTCATCATCGAAGTTTTCTTGAATGATGAACTCGAGTTCTACAAACATCTTGAAAATATTACTGCATATACCGAATGGAGAATGGCCGGACGATATATCACACGCGACGTATTCGATAAAAACAGAATTGATTTATACTCCGAACCGGCTGTCATGTTTACCGATGCCGTTCAGGAGTTTTTTGACCAAAACGAAAATTAACTCGAAAACTCATGTCAGCCGAAAAAAGAGAAATCCTACTTGAGAAACGCAGACTTTCCCAACTCGGAGGTGGCGAAGACCGCATAAAAAAACAACACGAATCAGGAAAGCTTACCGCACGTGAACGCATCGATTTACTCCTCGATAAAGGATCTTTCGAGGAAATCGGTTCTCTGGTCGAGCATCGTTGCCATGATTTTGGCCTGGATAAACAAAAATTCCCGGGCGATGGCGTCGTCACCGGATTCGGAAAAATCCACGGGCGTCCAACGTATGTTTTCAGTCAGGATTTCACCGTGTTGGGCGGATCTCTTTCCGAAACACATGCCGAAAAAATCTGTAAAATCATGGATTTGGCCATAAAAAATGGGATTCCGGTTATTGGATTAAACGACTCGGGCGGAGCGCGCATCCAGGAAGGCGTAGTGTCTCTTGGTGGATACGCAGAAGTGTTTTGGAGAAATAGTATGGCATCAGGGGTTATCCCTCAGCTAAGCGCTGTAATGGGACCTTGCGCAGGTGGAGCAGTTTACTCCCCCGCTATTACTGATTTCATATTTATGGTCGAACAAACCAGTTTTATGTTCGTTACCGGACCCAATGTTGTGAAAACGGTTACTCATGAGGAAGTAAGCTCCGAAGATCTGGGTGGAGCCTCTGCACACAGCACAAAATCAGGCGTCGCACATTTTACAGCACCAAATGACGCCGAATGTTTGTTCAATCTGCGTGAATTGTTTAAGTATATTCCACAAAATTGTGAAGAAAAAACTCCACTTCAGCCTTCCCGTCCAGCGGATCCCGAATTTGCGGCAAAACTGGCAACAATCATTCCTGCATCCCCGAACAAACCATACGATATCAAGGATGTTATCAAAGGTATCGTTGATCAGGACTCCTTTATGGAAGTCCACGAGAACTACGCCGACAACATTGTAGTTGGGTTTGCCCGACTGGATGGTCGTGCAATCGGTATAATCGCTAATCAACCGCTTTCATTAGCCGGATGCCTCGATATCGATGCATCCCTCAAAGGTGCCCGTTTCGTGCGATTCTGCGATGCATTTAATATTCCATTTGTTGTTCTCGAAGATGTACCTGGATTCCTGCCGGGGACCGATCAGGAATGGGGTGGAATCATCAAACACGGTGCAAAACTATTATATGCTTTTTGCGAAGCAACGGTCCCAAAAGTCACCGTAATTACCCGAAAAGCGTACGGTGGAGCTTATGATGTGATGAATTCCAAGCACATCCGCGCTGATTTCAATGCAGCTTGGCCTAGCGCCGAAATTGCAGTTATGGGGACCAAAGGCGCCGTCGAAATTATCTTCAAAAAAGAAATTTCCAAAGCTGAATCACCGGAACAAAAACAAATTGAATTAGAAGCCAGTTACGAAAAAACGTTCGCTAATCCGTATAAAGCTGCTGCTCATGGGTATGTTGACGAGGTCATTCTACCTGAAGAAACCCGTAAAAAGTTAATCCGGGTTTTTGAAGTCATTCAAAACAAAGTAGATACAGTCCCCCGGAAAAAACACGATAACTTACCACTTTAATGCCCAAAGCCGAGCCATTTGTCCCAGTTGCTACCCGTATGCGTCCACGCACTGTGGATGAATATGTTGGCCAGGAACATTTGTTGTCCGATGGAAAGCTTCTTAATCGAGCAATCCGTAGCAAAATGATTGGTTCGATGATTTTCTACGGTCCACCAAGCTGTGGAAAGACAACCTTGGCATTGGTAATTGCAAACGAGATGAATGCACAATTTATCACGTTAAATGCGGTTCTGGATGGAGTAAAAGAACTACGCGCTGCAGTTGCAGATGCTCAGACCGCAAAATCTGACCAACTCCGTACCATTTTATTCGTGGACGAGATCCATCGCTGGAATAAAGCTCAACAGGATGCACTTCTTCCACACATAGAATCCGGATTGTTAACGCTGATCGGTGCAACAACCGAGAATCCATACTATTCCCTGGTTGGACCCTTGCTCTCCAGATGCCAGTTGTTCGAATTACATCCGTTCACGATTGAAGAAATCGAAGTAATGATCCGTCGAGCCATTGAAGACCAGGAATTCGGATTAGGTTCTTTAAAAATAGTGTTGTCCGACGATGCGCTACGCCATTTTGCCGAATACGCTGGTGGAGACATCCGAAATGCCCTGAACGCTCTGGAAATGGCTGCTCGAACCATAACACCCGACAAAACCGGACAACGAATTATTTCTCTGGAAGTCGCAGAAGATTCGATTCAAAAACGCGCAGTTCGTTACGATGGAACCGGAGATGAGCACTATCATTATGCATCGGCATTTATCAAATCGATGCGCGGGTCGGATGTGGATGCTGCATTATATTGGATGGCTGCGATGCTGGAAGGTGGCGAGGATCCAATGTTTATTTTCAGGAGGATGCTCATCTTCGCATCAGAGGA
>DLXM01000028.1 GCA_003448835.1 Bacteroidota bacterium
TCAGATCCCATTTTTTATAAACATCAATAATTTCTTGTTCACGACCTTTTTCAGCCACGACGAGCATTCGTTCCTGGCTTTCGGAAAGCAACAATTCGTACGCCGTCATCCCTTCTTCACGAGCCGGAACTTTATCGAGATCCAATAGCATACCGCTTTTACCTTTGGCACTCATTTCAGAAGTCGAACATGCGATTCCGGCAGCTCCCATATCCTGCATACCGATTACTGCGCCGGTTTGAAGTGCTTCAAGGGATGCCTCAAGCAGAAGTTTCTCCATGAATGGATCTCCCACCTGGACACTAGGTCGTTTTGCTTCACTTGCTTCGCTGATTTCTTCACTTGCAAAAGTAGCACCATGAATTCCATCACGACCAGTGCTTGATCCAACAATAATAACCGGATTTCCAACTCCAAATGCGATTGCCGAAGCTGTTTCGCCCACTTTTACAATACCCACGCTCATCGCGTTTACAAGTGGATTTCCCTCGTAGCTTTCATCAAAACATACTTCACCGGCAACTGTTGGAACACCGAAAGCATTCCCGTAATCCGCAATTCCTTTAACTACACCATCCAGTAAAAAACGAACTCTGGGATTGTCGAGAGAACCGAATCGCAGGGAGTTTAGTGAGGCAATTGGACGGGCTCCCATCGTAAAAATATCGCGATGAATTCCGCCCACACCCGTCGCTGCACCCTGATATGGTTCAACGGCAGATGGATGATTATGGCTTTCGATTTTAAATGCACAAGCGAGTCCATCTCCGATATCAACAAGTCCGGCATTTTCCTCACCGGCATCCACTAAAAGTGCACCACCGGACCGTGGAAGTGTTTTCAGAACTGCAATCGAATTTTTATACGAACAATGTTCACTCCACATTACTGAATAAACACCCAGTTCAGTAAAGGTCGGGACACGCCCAAGGTATTTGATAATTTTATCGTACTCGTCGGGTGTGAGACCATGTTCTTTTGCCAGTTGCAGATCTACTACGGGTTCTTTTACCGTTGATTTCATGAAAAAGATGGATTAGTTAATGCTGTAAATATGAGAATTAAAAAAAGTGGTTTAACCATGTTTAATTTGTGTCCTGTTGTAACACCTCAAAGGTTAATTCTAAAGTTACGAAATTGGTCACACTAATGAAGGACGTTCTGAATTAAATCCGGTAATTTTTGGAGATCATCAAAGACAATTGTGGCATATTTGATACTTTCAGGATCCTGCGAATTCGTGAACCATGCTGTTTTCCATCCAAACCGGGATCCACCAAGGATGTCTGAGGGAAATGAATCGCCAACGTAGAGAATCTGATGAGCCGGGACATTCGCTAACTTCGTTGCAAATTCAAAGATTTCGCGGGATGGTTTCATATGGCCAACTTCTTCTGATATTACATAGTGTTTGCCATATGACATCAAATTGAATTTGTCGGCTTTTGCCCGTTGTAATTCCCGAAATCCGTTTGTCAGGAATCCGATCGGATAGTTTTTGTGTAGCTCCTTCAGGACAATTTCGGCATGTTCCATCCAACTCCAGTTTTTTTGATAACACTTCATATAAAACGAACGCATTTCGTTTGGATCGATGGTAGATATTCCCAGATCGTTGAGTGTTAGTGTAAAACGATTAATTTCAAGGTAAGGTCGGTCTATTAATCCATGACCGTAATCTTGCCATAGTTTGACATTTATCGTGTGATAATGATGCCAAAGGTCTTGAATTGATGTTCGTTTAAGTTCTGCAAAATGGTCGTACGTTAGTTGAAGTGCAGCTCGTTCGGCCGATTTGTGGTCTAATATGGTGTCATCCACATCAAAGTAGATAAATCGAATGTTGGAATTCAAAACTATAGAGTTATATAAAAAATTAATGTCACAAAACGTCGTTAAAATCGTATTTTGGTGTCAAATATCATAATTACGATTCACTTTAATATCAGAAAACATGAAAATTTCATATTTAGTCATTGGTGTCATCATTGCGGTTGTCGTGTTCTGGGGAATTTCCTCGCAGAGAAGTTTTGTTGAACAACAAGAACGCGTTGATGAAGCGTGGGGATTTGTTCAAAGTCAGTATGAGCGAAGAGCTGATCTTATTCCGAATCTGGTTGCTACGGTACGTGGAGCTGCAGATTTCGAAAGTGAAACACTTGAAGCTGTGATAAATGCTCGTTCACAAGCTACATCCATTCAATTAACATCCGATGCGCTCAACGATCCAAATGCGTTTCAACGTTTTCAGGAAGCACAGAATCAACTGACCGGAGCATTATCGCGATTGTTGGTTACTGTCGAAAGGTATCCTGAATTACAGGCTAATCAGAACTTTCGCGATTTACAGGTTCAATTAGAGGGAACAGAAAATCGGATCTCTACAGAACGAAACAGGTTTAACACAGCGGTACGTGAATACAATACTGAAATCAGAAAATTCCCATCTAATTTAATGGCTGGATTACTCGGATTCGATACCTATAGTTATTTTGAAGCTTCTGCAGGATCAGAAAACGCTCCAACAGTTGAATTTTAACTATGATGATTGAAGATTTTCTATCGCCGGATGAAGAATCAGAAATTGTAGATGCAATTGCTACCGCCGAAAATCATACCTCAGGTGAAATTCGGGTCCATCTTGAAAGAAAATGTAAAGGTGACGCGCTCGATCGTGCTATTAAACTGTTCGGCAAACTGAAAATGCACGAAACGAGGTTGAATAACGGCATTTTGATATATGTAGCAGTCGATGATCATAAACTGGCCATATTCGGTGATTCAGGTATCCATTCACTTGTTGGACAATCTTTTTGGGATGAAGATATTGCCCTGATGATCTCACATTTTAAAGAAGGTGAGTACAAAAAAGGCATCATTGAAGTAGTTCACCGAATTGGCGATAAGTTGCATGAGCACTTCCCTGTAGATGCTACAGACAATCCGGACGAATTGGATAATACAATTTCATTTGGAGAAGGATCATGACACACTCCTTCTCAAAAATTATAGTAATGATTGGGGTTTTGCTACTTGGATCATCAAGTGCATCAGCTCAGATTTTCCCGGATCGTCCTACTGGTCATGTTAACGATCTTGCCGGATTTCTAAATCAAAGTGAAGTCTCACAGCTTGAACAAAAATTAAGAGCATATCGGGATTCGACGTCTAATGTAATAGCTATCCTTACTCTTGAAAGTTTACAAGGTGAAAGCGTTGAATTTGTTGCAGAACAAGCGTTTAATACCTGGAGAATGTGGGAAGGCGAACGACAAAACGGAGTACTGATTTTAGCTTCACGTCAGGATCGTGCTCTTCGTATCGAAGTGGGATACGGTCTGGAGGGTGCTATTCCCGATATATTAGCCGGTCGAGTTATTAGAGAAATTTTAACTCCCGGTTTTCAGAATGGACAATTCTACCGTGCTTTTGATGCTTCGACGGATGCGCTCATCGGTTTTGCAGCAGGTGAATACACGGCTGAACCACAAGCGATTAGCGATGAGGAAGTAGATAAGTATATTCGAATAGCATTTTTCATATTTATCATCATCATCTGGGTAATTCTTAATGTCATTCGAAATAAAGTAGGTCCTGGTGGTGGACATCATATACGCCGCGGTGGAATCGTAGTCCTGGGAAATCCAGGGTTCGGACGAGGTGGCTTTGGTGGTGGTTCCGGTGGAGGCTTTGGAGGAGGCGGATTTGGTGGATTCAGTGGTGGCGGTGGATTTGGCTCTGGTGGCGGAGGTGCAAGTGGTGGCTGGTAAATTAAAATCATCACTTTGTTTATTGCTTATCTATCCACTCGGATTATTCGCCCAATCTCCCAGCAATGGTAGCATGCAACCAGATACACTTCGTGCTACACTCGATCCCATTGTGGTGTCAGTATCCAGATCCGTTACATTAGACGCTCAATCACCATTTTCTATAAGTAGAATTAACCGATCAGAAACATCTCGTTTAACAGAAACTGCAACCGGAACTGAATCTCTTTTATCGGGAATCCCCGGAATTTTTGTTTCCAATCGGGATAATTATTCTCTGGGAGAGCGTTTAAGTGTACGGGGATCCGGCTGGCGTTCGTCATTTGGAGTTCGGGGTGTTCAGGTGTTAGTTGATGGCTTACCATTGACCTCTCCTGATGGTCAAGCCATATTAGAGCTCGTGGATCCGAATATGGTAAGGAATGTTCAGGTTATTCGAGGTCCAAGTGCATTATTTTGGGGAAATGGTAGTGGTGGAACACTCTATTTTTCTACTGAATCACTTCCAAATGATCCCACTTTTTCAATTAGGACTTCTTTAGGATCTTATGGTATCAAACAAACGGATGCCGTTTTACGGACCAATATTAAATCCGATCAGCTATCGGTTGCATTTTCAGACTTTAAGACCGATGGTTACCGGGATTTCAGCAAAGCCCATATAATTAGATCTTCCATCAATTACAAAACCAGAATATCTCCTTCTGCTTCACTAAGCTACATAGGAATGGGAATTCTGGCTCCGGACATTAAAAATCCGGGATCCCTGAATCTAAGTCAGTATGAAGAAAATCCACGACAGGCTAATGCTCAATTTATCTCACAAAATGCAGGTAAATCATATCATCATCTGATTCACGGGCTCAAATTTGAGCAAAATTTTGACCGATCGCGGTTTGAAAGCATTCTATTTAACACAATACGGTCACTCGAGAACCCAATAACCCCTTCTATTATTGAAATCGAACGGATAGCTTTTGGAAATCGTAACAGTTATAAACGCATTTTTGAAAACCTTGATGTTAGTTTATCTGCGGATTTTGCCTATCAACGAGATCACCGTAAAAACTGGGGAAATCAACAAGGTAGTAAGGGCAATTTAACTGTTGATCAAATCGAGCAAGTTGCCAGTTCCGGATTAGCAGCTATTATGAACTACAAGGCTGGTCCCTGGGGGCTCTTCACCGGTATCAGAGCAGATATACTTTACTTTGAGGCAAATGATCAATTTATGAGCGCAAATGATGCTTCTGGTGACCGATGGATGTCC
>DLXM01000153.1 GCA_003448835.1 Bacteroidota bacterium
AGTTCCGAATACTTTGTGATTCTGGATTAAATCGGGAAACTCCATTATTTGAGCTCAACCAAAGGTTTCCAAACTCATCAGGTTGGATTGCAAAAACCACATTACTCGGTAATCCATCAGCTATCATAAAAATCTCGACTTCGCCGGTAGATTTATTAAATTTATTGAGCCCGCCCCCAAAGGTGCCTAGCCATAAATAATCTTTACCATCATCATAAATTGACAAAATTTGGTTCGAACTGATTGTCGTTCTGTCGAGCGAATTCGATAAATAATGGGTGAATGTATTCGTCTTTCGATCAAATTTATTTAACCCGTACCAAGTTCCAATCCAATACACATCATCAGAATCTTCAACAAACGCCAATGATTGCAAGCTACTATTACTGAGTGAATTTGGATTATTAGCATCGTGTTGAAAATTGGTGAATGTGCCTGAGTAAGGATCCATCAAACTCAACCCATTTTCGGTGCCAATCCAGTAATTTCCCTTTGAATCTTTTGTTACAAACTGAATTCGATCATCGGCTATACTGGACTCATCACCTGGAATTGGTTTAAAATTAGTAAAACTACCAGAACTGGCGTTGTAATAATTGAGTCCTCCACCCCATGTTCCAATCCATACATTACCATTAGATTCTTTTTGAAATGAGGTAACACCATTATTTGAAAGTGAATTAGAATTCTGCGGATTATGGGTTATTTTTCGAAGCACTTGCATAGAATTCAGATCCATGATACTGATTCCACCTCCTTGCAGACCAACCCAAAGCGTATTATCGTCATATTGCATTACACTTCTAACAATCGGTAAATCTAGTCCACCCGGGGCATTCGGATCTGGATTTACATGCATAAAATTAACATTACGCGTGATTTTCTGGACCCCACCGTTTTCATTACCTACCCACATTGTCCCGAATTCATCCTCATAAATCGTGCGTACCTGATTGTTAATCAAACTACGAACGATTCTGGGTTCAAAAATGAAATGGTGAACATGCTCGAGATTATTTGCGTGTAGAACTACCAATCCGTCGTCTGTTGCTACCCAAAGCAAATTTGAATCATCGATGTAAAGATCGTATGTGTTTCCAAAACGGGTAGAATTTGGGGGATACATTAATTCAGGACGAGAAAATTTTCCTGTCTTTGGGTCATACATATTAAGACCACCGGCATATGTTGCTACCCAGATTTTTCCCTCTTGATCTTCTTCTATACTTCTGACACTATTAAAACTTAGACGATCGGGATTCTGATATTCGGAAGTATGGTGTGCGATTCGATTGTATTCAGCATCCAGAACAACAATTCCGGCCATATCTGTACCCACCCAAATTTCCCCATTGGATAATATTTTTATGTCAATTACTGCATAATCAGAGAATCCGGTTTCATCAGAAATTGGTATAGCAGTGAATTTCTCTGTGTGTACATTGAACTCATAAATTATGCTTCCACTGAATGATGCAATCAGAAGAATATCATCGTTTAATGGATGGATTTTTGTGAAATCCAGATAAACTTGTTCATTTTCTGAAACATCATCCGGATAAACATAACGGATGTTTTTAGTGTGTGGTTCAATCTTTGCGAGTCCGCCGCTATTTAAAGTAGCCCATAATGATCCATCGACATGAGAATAGAGAGAATTAACCGGATTATTCATATCTCTGCGGTCGGCACCGCTTCCGGTCGGAATTGTGATTACTGAACGGCTATCAAAACGGATAATTCCATTGGATGTTCCGAACCACATAAATCCGGATTTATCCTGAGTAATTGCTGAGATATTTCTTTTAATCAGTGTTGGATGCTCAACTCTACTAATTTGAAAATCAGGATGGTCTGCATAGACTAAGATTGGGGCACAGGCACCAAATAAAAAGATGAATGTCAAATAAACTCTGACATTCATCCATTGAGATAAAATTTTATAAAAAAAAGAGATGTCCAAAAAAGTGTCTATAGATCAATATGCATTCAACGTGAAACTCAATTAACATTCAGCAATATACGTTGATAGATCTATTTAAGACAATTTAGTACACATTTATGTTAAAATTGAACTAACAACATCCCGAACCTGGTGCGCAGCATGCTGATGCAGTCTCAAGTTCACGTTCAGCTACAAAGGATTTCTTATCACCAACACCACAATTATCCTTAGCCAGACAGTCTGTTTGTTTTGTAGTCAGGATGAAAGATTTTCCGTCGAAGTCCAGACCAAATTTACCAATGGTTTCGCCTTGATATTCGACTTCAATTTCATTGTCAATCAAGCCCAGTTTACGCTCTGAAAGTTCGATGATTTGTATCAGTTTTTCAGGATGCAATCTGTGATTATAATCATTTGCATTCCAAAGTTGAAAATTGATAACTGATTCTGATCTGAGGGTCCCGCCACAGTCAGTAAATTGTTTATCAATTTTTCCAATTTCAGTAACGTGAAAATGAGTTGGTACTAAATCGCCATTAGGTAATTTGAATTCGATAGTTTCTAGTGAACTAAGATGATTTTTGATATCGGATAGTTTCATGAAGTCATACAATTCGTTAGTGTTATTATAATATTGCAATAATACGATAAATCAAATATTAAGTTCAAGTTTTATTTTAAGAATAAATCATTTGTGCAGCTTAAACGATCCAATCGGCATAATCTTGCCATTTATGAGAGCATCTACCTGATGAGAACCAGGATAATGGGTACGTGTTGTCATCTCAACAAGTGAAACTTTTTTACTGAGTTGTATCAATCTTCCCGGATCCAATTCAATCTGTTTCAACTTAAATACCTTCGGATTACTTTTCCCATTCGCTTTGATATAATGAATCCGAAAATCAACCAGGATGGATTGTACCCTCTGACCTACATTCTTAATTGAAAAATTAATTGTTATTGAATTTCCCACATGTACTTCAGAAGGTGTTATCGCAGCATTCGTTATTTCAATGTTCGGTTGTTCCCCAAAACTCATAATATCCAACGCTTCCGGATCGCAATTTTTAACTGCTACCCTAAGTGCATGGCGAATTAATTTCCGTCGATTTTCATCTGCATCAACCATCCATCTTCTGGCAGTTCGAAACAGTAAATCCGGATTATCTTTACCAATGTCATTCAGATTATTTGCAACCGAGCGTCTCACATATTCACTTTCATCATCTTTGAGTCGCTCCAGTAATTCCAACACCGGCAACGGATTTTTTTGAAATTTAGGTAAACGTGAAGCCCAGGGTAATCGGGTACGTGTACCTTCAGAAACTAAACGCCTAACATGCTCACTTTGATCCGACGTCCACTCACCCAATCGAGCGAGAGTAGCTTCAGTATGTCGTTCTAAAAATGGACGAATACTAAATTCTGCCGTGAAACGCTGTGTTAAAACATATTGTGCTTGCATTGACTCATCAAAATGATCGAGACCGTAAGTAGCCACATAATGAGTGAATGGAAGTAGCATAAACGATGCAATTGGACTGCCAACGGATTCCGAATCAGACTTTGTCTCAATTGACTTCAACAAAATGGAAACCGCCTCTGGATATGACTCCGGCAAAAATTCATGTAACGAGTACGTAATTTTTCTACCCCGATCCATCAGATTCAATGTTAAAAAATCATCCATCACATGATCTAAAAATCCCTCGGTATCAAACGACGGATACACATCTTTAATTTTTGCAGCAATCGTTTGTGGGATTTCCGGTCCGTAATAATTCACCAATGGTTCTGCCAAAACTAACCTCTAAATTTTTTCTTTGAATCAATTTGTTAAAGTGTACAAAACCTATTGTATGGAAACACGTAATGATTTCCAATTTTCCGGATGTACGTTATATTGAAGTACGAAATTTATTCACTAACACTCGGTCTTATGTCAAAATTTAAACTCCATTCTGTTGCTACAGCATTTGTTTTAATTGCTGTGTCATTTGCTCATGCACAGTCAACAACTCCCTATTTTACAAGCACTCCAACACCAACACCGGACGGTGAATTCATTATTTTCAGCTACGAAACGGATCTTTGGAAAGTTCCAACCTCGGGAGGTCAAGCAACAAGAATCACGGCTATGGATGGCATTGAAACTCGTCCGTCGATTTCGCCTGATGGCAACTGGTTAGCTTTTTCATCCAATCAATATGGTAATATGGATGTGTATATTATGCCACTGAATGGTGGTGAAATCCGCCAGCTTACCTGGCATCAAGCAGCCGACGAAGTCGAAAGTTGGTCATGGGATTCCACTACAATATATTTTACATCCAACCGTGAAAATTCATTCAGTACATGGTCGGTCAGTTCTACAGGGGGTACACCTCAGCGCTTGTTCAATCATTATCATGTTACTGACCACAATCTGGTCGCTCATCCGGACGGTTCATTTTTATTTAATACATCCTGGGAAAGCAAAAATCAGGCACATAGAAAGCGTTATCGTGGTGCCTTTGCTCCTCAACTCGAATCATGGAATCCACAAACGAACACCTATAGTGTTCTGACTACTTATGATGGTAAAGATATGTGGCCAACCATCGATCAAAATGGCGGTGTTTATTTCATATCGGATGAAGCGAATGGCGAGTACAATCTTTACCGGTTAAAAGATGGTAATAAAGAACAACTCACATCCTTTGACACCTCGATCAAAAATCCACGTGTTAGTGCAGATGGATCCGTTGTTGTGTTCTCACGTGATTATCAGATTTGGGCGTACCACACTGAATCGAACGAGGCAAGGAAAGTGGATTTCAGTGTTTTTGGAAACTCTACGCTTGAGAAAGAACAAGATTTTAAAGTACCTGGTAATATTTCTGGATTGGATGTATCACCAGATAAAAAGAAACTGGCATTCATATCACGAGGTGAATTATTTATTTCTGATGCCGATGGAAAGTTTGTCCGCCAACTAAAAACACGAACAGATGGTCGGGTTATGGAGGTTAGTTGGCTAAGTGATAACAAAACTTTGTTATTCAGCCAGACTTGGAATGGGTATCAAAATTGGTTCACAATTGATGCTGAAAAAATGGGTGCAGAAGTGCAGCGTACATCAGATATGCAAAATAATAGGTCGTTGGCGTTGAATTCAGACCGGACAAAAGCTGTTTATTTAAGTGGAAGAAATGAAATCAGAGTCATGGATTTGAATAATTTTAGTAGTTCAACAGTGGTTGAAGATGAAATTTGGGATATTTTTTCCTCGGCACCTTCTTTTTCGCCCGATGGACGATACATTTTATATGCAGCGTTTCGCAATTTTGAGCAAGACATTTTTGTCCATGAAATTGCATCAAAAAAAACAATCCAGATAACTGAAACGTATGTATCTGAAGCGAATCCGGTTTGGTCGCCGGATGGGAAATACATTTACTTCCAAACTAACCGAACACAACCCAACTATCCGGGTGGGGGGAGAGATGCAGATATTTATCGAATAGCACTGGATAACATTCAAACAGAATTTAAATCTGATCGGGTTTCAAAATTGTTTGTTAATGAGCCGGAAGAAGAAAAAAAGGACGACAAAAAGAAAGAAGCGGACAAATCTACAGAGCCTAAAAATCAGGTAGTAATTAATCCGGTTGGACTCAAAGATCGTTGGGAACAAGTTGGTGTGTCGTTTGGAATGCAATTGAATCCATTTGTTTTTAAGGATGGCGACAAAACCTATGTCTTGTACCGTTCAAATCACGATGAGGGACAGTCTTCGTGGTGGAAAACTGTATTTGAACCATTCGAATCACCAAAAACTGAGATCATAAAAGGCACTCAAATGTCGTCGAGTGGAATAGTTCAAGTGGATGGATCCCATTGGGTAATTATGGGTGGAAATATCCATAAAATGAATATTTCAGCGGGTACTGTTGAGAAATTAGACGTCACACACACGTTTAGACGAAACATCCGCGATGAATTCAATCAGATGTTCGATGAGCTTTGGGCGAATTTTGAGGTTAATTTTTATAGTGATGATTTCCATGGTTTAGATTGGAAAGAAGTTCGTAATCGGTATAGTGCGTTTTTACCACATGTACGTACTAGAGCTGACTTACGAGAAATGAAAAACGATATGTTGGGTGAAGTAAATAGTTCACATGTCGGATTCTCGTCTTCGGGTGATGAAGAAAATATTTTTCATGGATCGATGACGATGTCAACGGGTATCATTTTTGATGCGCAAAATCCATATCGGGTTCAGCGATTAGTATATGGTTCGCCAGCATTTAAGGCTGCTGTGAAGGTCCAGCCGGGCGATGAATTAATAAAAGTGAATGGCAAGGATGTGA
>DLXM01000086.1 GCA_003448835.1 Bacteroidota bacterium
CATTGATTTTACGGCCTCGATTACCTCTTCAATGACCGATTCGGACTCTTTTCGGGCAAAAAATCGGTCGAAACGGGTATTTTGACCTAAATTATAGAGTAATTTTCGAATTTCGGGCTGAAAAATGATAATTACGGCCAGAATCCCGACATCAGTTATACGCCTTAAAATGAAATTGATGGTGCTGAATCCTAACACACCGACAAGTGCATTGATGAGGAAAATGATGAGAATCCCGAGGAATGCAGGAACAGCGAACGAACCTCGAATCCACCTGTATATGTAGAAAATCACCATAACAATGATGGTGGTCTCTATGAGATCTTTAAATCCGAAATCAAGAAATCCGAGTGGAATCAAGTTCGTAAAACTCTATTGGGTGGAGGTGTTTACTACAAAAATTGTGCGTTGTGGGAATATAACCCAAGAAATCGTTAAAACGAAAAATTGAGGGCTTCAAATACTTTTACTGAATCGACTGCTTCTTGAACATCGTGTACACGCAGGATTTTTGCGCCTTGATGTAAGGCATAAAAATGGGCTGAAACAGTGGCTGCAAGTCTGCCTTCGGCATTTCGTCCGTTTAGTAGTTGTCCGAGCATGGATTTTCGTGAGATGCCGACCAGGATCGGGATGGAATTTTGATCTTTTTGACGGTCAAAATTTTGTTGTGGGTCAGGCGATGTGGTCGGTTGACTCGTTGAATTAGGCGATGTGGTCGGTTGACTTTGTGGATTAGGGTCAGGCGATTGGGTTGATTGAGTCAGTTGCGAAGGATACTTGGTATGTGGGTGTGAGATTGACTGGCCGGGGTGAACTAGTGGTGAGGATTGAGTGGATTGGTGTCCGGGCAAACTCAGTTGACGCAGCGATTGAAGTAATTCCAGATTGTGGTCAAGGGATTTCCCGAACCCGAATCCCGGATCGATAATAATATTGCGAATGCCGGCATCCTGACATAAATCCACTTTTGACTGCAAAAAATCCCGCACTTCACGAACTACATCCGAGTAAACCGGATTGATTTGCATGGTCTTTGGGTCGCCCACCGAGTGCATAATGATGATTCCAGCATCGTAATCTGAGCATAATTGTACAAATCGAGGCTCTTTGCGGAGTCCACTTACATCATTGATGAAATCCACCCCGAGTTCCAATG
Source organism: Bacteroidota bacterium (assembly GCA_003448835.1). GTDB lineage: Bacteria > Bacteroidota > Rhodothermia > Balneolales > HLUCCA01 > UBA11400. The sequence goes on from DLXM01000086.1 coordinate 1,160, forward strand.
CCACTTTGGCGACCTCGTACTTAGTGGTATCGATCGAAAAGTATATATGAGGGTGTTTTTTGAGCGCGATTTCGAGAACCGGAATAACCCGATTCAATTCTTCATCCACAGAAACAGGATCTGATCCCGGTCGGGTAGACTCACCACCCACATCGATCATCGTCGCACCCTGACTGACCATTTTATCTAAATGTGAAACTGCCTGGTCGGTTGAACTAAAACGACCACCATCTGAAAACGAATCAGGTGTGCAATTTAAAATGCCCATGACATGTGGATGGCTGAAATCAACCATCCACCCGGACATTCTTCGTTTAATCTTCGATGATGTCATCTGCCGATTTCGGTTTCTCGGCCCACTCATCGGCATCAGGTAATGAATCTTTAGTTTCATTGATAACCCGATCGGCCCATTTTTCAGAAAGTCTTTGGTTTATCTCAATATAATGTTCCCACTCTTGTGGTACTTCATCATCCGGGAAGATCGCTTCGACCGGACATTCTGATACACAAGCGTCACAATCGATACACTCATCCGGATCAATTACTAAAAAATTAGGTCCTTCACGAAATGCGTCAACCGGACAAACAGCTGCGCAATTGGTGTATTTACATTTAACACATGGTTCAGCAACGACGTATGCCATAATTTTTCCTTAAAACAATGATTAGTTGGGTTTATAAACCCTAAATTCCCTTTACTACAAACGAAAATATTCTACTAAATACTATAATGCAAGAAGGTAAACAAATTTATACTCTGTCTTGTTTACTTTGCCACTGATAATTTACTTTGCCACTGAGAAGCATGAGTTAAAATTTTAAAAACTTATCATACATGATGGTCTTGTTTACTTTGCCACTCAGGATAGCTTTCATTAAATTGCAAAAGCCTAATCACTAATCTAAGCATAAATGGAACGAATCACATTCGAAGAAGCTTTAAAGAAACTGGAATCTATAGTGAGCAAACTCGAAGAGGGCTCTGTTACACTTGAAGAATCAGTGAATTTGTACGAAGAGGGACTAAAATTATCTAAATACTGTTCAGAGATACTAGATTCCGCCGAACTACGTATAGAAAAGGTGAATCAACAAACTTCCCAGTGATGTCGAATCCTACTCAAAAAATCAGTAATAATGAATTTTTGTCCGGTAATTCAACCGGAGACCCATTTGAACGCCCAGAAACCGCACAATTGTCTGGAAACGATTCTTTGGATCCAACCGCCCAGTCAGAAAATTCCGAGCTCAAACCTGATAATTTTGCTCCTGATACAAATTCGTCGCAAAATAGCTTCATAGATGATCATACATTAAAGTACGAAACCGCAAATCTACCAGAACGCGTTGCGATTCCCGGTGAGCTTCTAGCCACGATCAATTCTCCGGCCGATATCCGCAAATTGCATCCGGATCAACTGGTCGATCTGAGTTTCGAACTCAGAGATTTTATAATTGATGTGGTTTCGATCCATGGTGGACATTTTGGTGCGAGTCTCGGCGTCGTAGAACTTACCGTCGCGTTGCATTATGCATTTGATACTCCCGATGATCTATTGGTTTGGGATGTTGGACATCAGGCTTACGGCCACAAAATTTTGACCGGGCGACGCAACGAATTTCATACGAACCGGAAGTACAAAGGACTCTCAGGATTTCCAAAACGTACTGAAAGTATTTACGATACATTTGGGGTAGGACACTCGAGTACTTCGATATCTGCAGCCCTCGGAATGGCAGTCGGAAGTGAACATCAGGATACAAAAAAACATGTAATTGCCGTAATTGGAGACGGTTCAATGACGGCAGGAATGGCATTTGAGGCGATGAATAATGCCGGAGCTATGAATAGTAACATCCTCGTAATTTTGAACGACAACAGGATGTCCATTGATCCGAATGTTGGAGCACTGAAGGAATATTTAGCTGAAATTACGGTCAGCGAAACGTTCAATAAAATTCGCGATGAAGTGTACGATATGCTTGGACACTTCAAAAAAGCCGGTGATAAAATGCGAAAAGTTGCATCCCGTTTGGAAGCAGCATTGACTACAGTTCTGACTCCGGGATCGTTGTTTCGTGCGCTTGGATTTAAATATTATGGTCCGGTAGATGGACATAATGTGAAGGCATTGGCCAGAACCATGCAAGACCTGAAAAAGATTCCGGGTCCAAAATTATTGCACGTGGTTACGGTTAAGGGTAAAGGATTTGCACCTGCGGAACGAGATCAGGTGAAATGGCATGCTTCTGGAAGTCCATTTGATAAAATTACCGGTGCCTCACTTGCTGTGAAACCGCTGAAGCCATCCCTTCCAAAATATCAGGATGTTTTTGCTGATACATTGATCCATCTGGCCGAAAAAGATAAACGAATAGTAGGCATTACTGCTGCCATGCCAAGTGGTACCGGACTCCTGAAAATGATGAAGGAAATGCCTGACAGAACCTATGATGTGGGTATTGCTGAACAACATGCCGTCACCTTTGCAGCCGGAATGGCAACACAGGGGATGAAACCATTTGTTGCCATTTACTCGACTTTTTTACAGCGAGCATATGATCAGGTTGTTCATGATGTTTGTATTCAAAAGTTACCTGTGGTTTTCTGTTTGGATCGAGGTGGACTCGTAGGTGCTGATGGTCCAACACACCACGGATTGTACGATTTATCCTATTTGCGATGTATTCCAAATATAGTTGTTGCAGCACCGATGAATGAATGTGAACTCCAGGATATGATGGCAACTGCGGCGGAATATGAAGATGGAGCTTTTGCAATTCGTTATCCACGTGGAGAAGTGCAGGATTTTCTGAATGATCGTCTTCCGCAGGCTATGGAAATCGGTAAAGGTGAAGTTTTGGTTGAAGGTGAGGATGTTGCCATTTTATCGATCGGTACGATAGGGAACGAAGCTACAAAAGCTGTTAAAAATCTGGATCAAATCGGAATTCACGCCGGGCATTTCAACATGCGATTTGTTAAACCGTTGGATTACTGGCTTTTGGATCACATCGCTACAAATTATCGCCACATTATTACGATAGAAGACGGGACACGAATCGGCGGATTTGGGTCAGCCGTTGCCGAATATATTGTCGAAAAACATCCTGGAATCTCGGTGAAAATCATGGGTATCCGTGATGATATCATCGAACATGGTTCACAAAAAGAGCTGTATCGTGAAACTGAAATCGATGCTGAAGCTATCGAGGCAAGTGTGCGCAAAGTTTTAGTTCACGTAAAATCGATTTAAATGCTCATTCTGTGATAATTGCCTGACATCGATTAAAACTAATGTTTCGGCTTAAAGGAATTTATCCCAGGTTTATAGGATGGCTTTTCGATCGTTCAGTAATTCTGTGGTGCTACACATCCACCGATAAAATCAATTCTTTGGCACTTTGCAATGATGCGGCTGTGACCGATGCACCACTCATTAATGCTGCAACCTCAGTGATATGATCTTCTTGATTTAATTTCGATATCGTGGTAATGGTTCGATCTGAGGACTCAGTTTTCGCAACTTTAAAATGGTGATGAGCCTGACTTGCAATCTGAGGTTGATGAGTAATGGCAATAATCTGGCATTGATTGGAGAGTTTTCTCATTGTTCTGCCCACTTTTTCAGCAACAACACCCGAAATTCCGGTATCAATTTCGTCAAAAATCATAACCGGCAGCGATTGTTCTCTGGCCAGGATAGACTTTAAAGCCAGCATAACCCGACTGATTTCACCACCTGACGCTGTTTTAGATAACGGTTTTGGATGCTCACCTTTGTTCGTGGAAATGTAGAATCTAATTTCGTCAGCTCCGGAATCCTGGCATGATACCGGTTGCCCATCAATTTGAATCCACCCGTTTTTATCNNATACGGGATTCATGCAAATTTATAGCCAGTTTTCGAAGGTTTTCACGTGAAGCAGCGAGGTTTTTTTCCAGTTTATTGATCTCAAGATCGAAATTGTCCGCCAGATTCAAATCTTTTTGAAGTTCATCCTTGTAAAGGATCAGTTCCTCAATCGATTTCAGATATTTCTTTTCGAGTTTACGGATATCAGATTTTCGGCTTCTCAAAAATTCAAGACGATTTGGATTGAACTCGATCCCGGTTCGATATCTCTCTGCAAATAGAATGGTTTCCTGAATTGTTATTCTGGCGGCAGTGAATTCTTGTAGATAGGTTTCGAATTCCGGTTCAATTTTAGATAAATCCTGAAGTGCGTGTTCTAAGGTTGAAAGAATGCTTATTAGATCCACTTCGGATTCACCGCCAAGAGAGCTAATCAATCCGGCCTTCTGATCCAGAATTTCAGCATTATCCAGTAGATTCATTTCATTATCGAGCTGTGTCATTTCATCAGAATCCAGTTTCGCAGCTTCAAGTTCTTTTAACTGAAATCGGTAGAGTTCCTGTTTTTCACGCAACTCTTTTTCCTGCTTTTTCAATTTATTCAGGGTATTCAGAATCTCAGAAGCCCGATCAAACTCTGTTTTGTAATCTTTTAGAATTCGTTGGACCGAATCATTTGCATCCAACACGATTCGATGGTTCTCTTCCCTCAATAAAAGCTGATGATCATGTTGTCCGTGCAAATCAACAAGCTGATCACCAACCTGTTTTAAAATCGTAATTGAAACCGGGGTATCGTTGATAAAAGCCCGACTTCCTGAATCTCTGATCTCACGGCGAAGGATCAACGAGTCGGAATATTCAATTTCGGCATCGTCCAAAAGCTGTTTAAGTGCCGGATTCACGTCTTTTAGCTCGATCATCGCCTCTGAAATTGCTTTTGTAGCACCGGCCCGAATGGTGTCGGTATCGGCTCTTTCGCCGAGAATCATATTTAACGCACCAACCAAAATAGATTTACCGGCGCCGGTTTGTCCGGTAATTATATTCAGACCTTTCCCGGGATGAATTTCAAGTTCATCAATTAAAGCAAAATCTTTTACGTAAATAGATTTAATCACAAAAGTTCAAAACTGGATTGGTCGGATTTGTCATTTGAATTTATCATGTATTTAATCACTTTCCAATCGATTGAAGTTCTCCTTCATAAGTATAGAGTCAAAAATCACTAAAAACTTACATAGTTTTTAAAAGAAAAAACGACAAAGTAATAACGATGAAAATAGCTAACTTACACATCTTGAAATTTTGATTAAAATGACTTAGGTACATGGCAAAAAAGAGTAGTTCAAAAGCTAAATCATCAAAAAAGAATCTTGATGTCTCGGATGATAACCAGACACTGGATCTAGGTAAAATGCCGGTTTTACCGCTTAGGGATACAATTATTTTCCCATATTCGATGTTCCCGATTCTGGTTGGACGCGAAACGAGTCTTGCAGCGGTTGAAAGTGCCATGATGGCAGATCAACACATGTTTTTGCTCACTCAAAAGAATCCGGACCTCGAAGAACCTAAAAGTGGAGATCTTCACAAAGTTGGAACCCTTGCCAAGGTTATCCAAGTCCTTCGGTTGCCAAATAATTTAATGAAGGTCTTGGTTAGTGGTGTTTCAATTGGCGAGGCAACGTCGGTAACGGATAATGAGTTGTGGATGGAAGCTTCAGTTACTCCTATTAATCTGCCTCCGCCTAAAAATGCGAAAGTTTTTAAGACACTGAATCGTAAAACACGCGAAAAATTCGAAAAGTTTGTCCTTACAAATGCTGAGCTACCAGAAGAAATCTTACTCGGATTTGACGCAGAGGATGATGTCAGCAAGCAATTGTATTACATGGCTTCGTACCTGGATTTGGAATTGGATGATCGCCAGGCTTTGATAGAGAAGAAAACGATCGAGGATCAGTATGAGAGTTTGTTGACCATGCTGACCAGCGAATTAGAGGTTATCGAGGTTTCGAATCGAATTACTGAAAAGGTGCAGGAAGATATTCAGGAGACCCAGAAAAAGTTTTTTATTCAGGAACAGATTAGGGCACTTCAAGAAGAATTGGACGAAAACGAATTTGGTGATCCGGAACTTATCCGTCTAAAAGAGGTTGTTGATGGTCTCGCAATGAGTGACGATGCGCGATCAAAAGCGTATGAAGAATTGGAGCGTTTGAAAAAAACTCCACAAATGTCGCCGGAATACACGGTGTCTCGGAATTATATCGATTGGCTGATATCATTGCCATGGGGGAATTTCAGTCCTGACAATCTGGACATTCGGGCAGTTGAAAAGGAACTCGAAAAGGACCATTTTGGTCTGGAAAAGCCCAAAGAACGTATTTTGGAATACATAGCGGTGTTAAATCTGGTGAAGCAGATCAAGAGTCAGATTCTTTGTTTTGTGGGACCGCCGGGTACCGGTAAAACTTCACTTGCCAAGTCGATTGCCAATGCGCTTGGACGGAAGATGGTTCGAATTTCTTTGGGTGGTGTCAATGATGAAGCTGAAATTCGTGGCCACAGAAAGACATACATTGGATCGATGCCCGGGCGAATTATTCAGGGAATTAAAAAAGCCGGTACTATGAATCCGGTTATTATTCTGGATGAAATTGACAAACTGAGTCATGATTTTCGTGGGGATCCGTCTTCAGCGGTATTGGAGGTATTGGATCCGGAGCAGAATAATTCGTTTAATGACCATTATTTAGATCTGGATTTTGATCTATCTCAAGTCATGTTCATTACCACGGCGAATGTTGCTAGTCAGATCCAGGCACCACTATTGGACAGAATGGAAGTGATTAATCTGCCGGGGTATCTGGAACATGATAAACTGGAGATTGCTAAACGACATTTGTTACCAAAGTTAACGGTGTCACACGGATTGGATCCCCAAAAGATCTTGTTTTCAGATGATGCAATTATGCTGGTCATTCGCAGTTATACGATGGAAGCCGGGGTCAGACAACTGGAGCAGCAGTTGGCATCGGTTTGCAGAAAGCTGGCTCGTATCCAGGTGAATAAAAGAGCTGAGGGTAAACGAGTTTCTAAAATCAACGTAGATTTTAAAAAAATCACTGAATTACTTGGAGTTGAGCGATACCGCGATCGTGATCTGGACAAAAGTGACAAGATCGGGTCTATCAATGGACTTGCATGGACCTCAACCGGAGGATCGATCTTGCAGATTGATGTTGCGGCTGTTAAAGGGAAAGCAAAATTTACACTCACCGGACAACTCGGTGATGTGATGAAGGAGTCGGCGCAAGCTGCTTTGACGTATATCAGATCTAATGCGGCAAAGTTTGAAATTGATGATGAATATTTCGAAAAACATGAATTTCATTTGCACATTCCTGAAGGTGCAATTCCGAAGGATGGTCCCAGTGCCGGGCTGGCGATGTCGTTAGCTTTATTATCGTTGATAAAGAATCGTCGCGTTCGATTTGATGTTGCGATGACTGGAGAGATTACGATTAGGGGAGAGGTTTATGCGATTGGCGGACTCAATGAGAAGCTTTTGGCAGCGCAACGTAATCGAATTTCCAAAGTGATTATTCCTAAGGACAACTTTAAGGATTTAGCTGAAATACCGGAAAAAGTTAAAAAGGGACTCGAAATTGTAGCTATAACGACGGTCGAAGAGGCAATCCCGCACATTTTCAGATAGTCGCCCCATCTCGGATATTATCTGCTCAAAAATTTGGGATAGTTTTACAAAAGACTCAGTTGAGAAATATAATTTTCTCACTGTACATATTAGGTAAATGCTTTCCGGGACGGGCTGATAGGAAATGAGATAAGAAAAGAAATAAAAAAAGGGGTAAGCGACTCATATCGCACCGCTACAACCTCTTACCGTTGCTACCTTCCGGTCCTG